>CAZFUH010000128.1:0-10914 GCA_964522235.1 uncultured Rhodanobacteraceae bacterium | reverse complement strand
ACGCGCTGCGTCGGCGTGATCGCCGTTCAGTGCCGGAAGTGGCGGATGCCGGTGAACACCATGGCGATGCCGCGTTCGTCGGCGGCGGCGATGACTTCGGCGTCGCGCATCGAGCCGCCGGGTTGGATCACGCAGGTGGCGCCGGCGTCGGCGAGCACGTCCAGGCCATCGCGGAACGGGAAGAACGCATCCGACGCCACCGCGCTGCCGGCCAGGCTCAGGCCGGCGGCCTGGGCCTTGATGGCGGCGATCCGCGCCGAGTCGACCCGGCTCATCTGACCGGCGCCGATGCCCAGGGTGGCGCCGGCACCGGCATAGACGATGGCATTGGACTTGACGAACTTGGCCACGCGCCAGGCGAACAGCAGGTCGGCGATCTGCTCCGGCGCCGGTTGTCGCCGGGTCACGACGCGAAGATCTTCGGCGCCGACGCCGTGGTTGTCCGAGCTCTGGATCAGCAGGCCGGAGCCGACGCGTTTGCTGTCACGGCTGTTGCGGCCATCGCCAGGGGGGATTTCAAGCACGCGCACGTTGGTTTTCTTCGCGAGCACGGCGCGTGCATCGGTACTGACCGCCGGCGCGATCAACACTTCCAGAAACTGTGCGCTCATCGCCGCGGCGGCCTCGGCGTCGAGCTCGCGGTTGACGGCGATGATGCCGCCGAAGCTGGAGGTCGGATCGGTCGCGAATGCGCGTGCATAGGACTCGGTCAGACTGGCAGCCGTGGCGACGCCGCATGGGTTGGCGTGCTTGACGATGACGCAGGCCGGTTGTTCGAACTGGCGTACGCATTCCCACGCCGCATCGGCGTCGGCGAGGTTGTTGTAGGACAGCTCCTTGCCTTGCAGTTGCCGGTACGTCGCCAAGGTGCCGGGCACCGGGTACAGGTCGCGATAGAAGGCGGCCTGCTGGTGCGGGTTTTCGCCGTAGCGCAGATCGGCAAGTTTGACGAAGCGGCCGTTGATCTGATCAGAAAACGGCTTGTGCGAACCGTCATCGTTCAGCGCCGATAAGTAGTCGCTGATCGCTGCGTCGTAGTTGCTGATCCGGTTGAACGCGGCGACCGACAGCGCAAATCGGGTCGTGCCGGACAAGGCGCCGGTTTCAGCCAGTTCCGCAAGCACACCCCGATACTCGCCCGGGTCGCTCAGGACGGCGACATGCAGCCAGTTCTTCGCCGCCGCGCGGACCATTGCCGGACCGCCGATGTCGATCTGTTCGATGGCTTCGCTGAGGCTGCAATCGGCGCGCGCGACGGTGGCTTCGAACGGGTAGAGGTTGACCACCAGCAGGTCGATTGCCTCGATGCCATGTTCGACCATGACCGCGGCATCGTCGACGCCGCGATGCAGCAGGCCGCCGTGAATCTTCGGATGCAGGGTCTTGACCCGTCCGGCCATGATTTCGGGAAAGCCGGTGATGGCGCTGACGTCGCGCACGGTCAAGCCGGATTTCCGCAGTGCTTGCGCGCTGCCGCCGGTCGACAGCAGTTCGACCCCGGCCTCGGCCAGTGCCTTGGCCAGTTCGACCAGCCCGGTCTTGTCGGAAACACTGAGCAGGGCGCGGCGGATCGGCAGGCGCGGAGCGTCGATCGGGTTCATGGGTCAAGGCGCGAATAGGCGGGGACGGAAGGGATTCGTGCTCAGGCGGAACCGGTGCAAGACTTGGCCGCGCCGAGCACGTGCTCGGGGTCGCCACGGCGGCACCCGATCATCGTCCGGCAGCCTCCTCGGGACCGGCCTGCGCTCAAAGCAGGCCGTGGCGTTGCAGTTTCTTGCGCAAGGTGGCCCGGCTCAAGCCCAGACTTTGCGCGGCCCGGCTCTGATTGCCTTCGGTCCAGGTCATGACCTCGCGCAGCAGCGGTTGTTCGATCTCGTCCAGAAACAGCTGGTACAAATCCTTGGCTTCGCATGGACCCAGATCGGACAGATACCGTCGTACGGCATGACTGACGCACTCGCCCAGCGGTGCTTCACGGGCCACCTCGGAATTGCGTGGCTTCATGGGCAATTGGACGACGACGTTCACGATGGTGGCTCTCCTGTCGGGCAATACGAACATCCCCACGGCGCGGTGCGTTATGCGTTCGAGTGTGGACCGAAGCCGGGTCGGAAAGTCTACTCTTCTGGCGCTGGCACGCAAACCTTGACAACTGCGTCGCCGCATGCCGCATTGGCCACGCTCGAGCTACTGCGGCGGCAGGAATCGGAACTCGAATGCCATCGCGTCGGGACCGGGATCGAGGACTTCGAACTCGATCGGCAAGGTCGTGTCCGACGGCATGCCGCGTTGCACCCGCGACGGATCGGACAGGTATTCGGAGGGCTGGAAGCGGCGCATTGCGATCGCGCGTTCGTGCAGGTCCGACAGTCGCAGTTCCAGCACCGGGTAGGGACGGGTGTGCTGCGATCGGTTGGCCAGCGTGGCGCTGATCAGCAAGGCGCCGTCGACGCTCGGGTGCTTGCGGATGTCGCGTGACACCAGGGCCAGGCCTTCGATCGCCTGTTCAGATCCAGCCAGCGTACAGCCGAACAGGCCGCAGGCAGATTCAGCCCAGCCGCGATAGAGCGGGATCGACAGGATGCGCTCACGCTCGGCATACAACACCTGCGTCAACAGGCTCAGCGCCAGTGCCGCACAGGCACCGATCCACCACCAGTGGCGGCGATCACCGGGCATCCTGGCCGCGCGCGCCTGGCGCAAGAAGCTGCCCGGTTCGGGCTTGGCTGTGGCTTCGAACAGCGACGGCTGCGCCGGTTTGGGTCGGAGCACGGCGTGACGCAGGGTCGGGATCGGCGTCTTGGCCGCAATCGTGTCCAGGCGCTCGATCGGTTCCGGCGGCAACGCCGTGCTCAGTGTCGCCAGTGCCTCGAAGACCTGGTCGCAGCTGCCGCACGCGACCCGGCCCCGACCGCTGCTCAGCTCGTCCAGGCCGATGCGGTAGATGGTCAGGCAGTGAGGGCACTGGCAATACATGGAGCAGGGCGTGGGCGGTGGGCGTCGGAAAGGAAGGCGGCGCTGTCGAGCGAGTCCGGCGAAGGGTAGCGCAGTGGTGCCGGCTGCGTCAGCGTCGAGGAACCAGTATTGGAGAAACGAGTGTTCCCGAGCTTCCGTTCTCGATTTTGGTCACTCGGCCGCGTCCGGCGCCGCGTCGTCGAGCGCTGCCGCGGCCGGCTCGTCGTGCCGATTGCTGGCCAGCAGTAGCCAGCCATCCTGTTCACTGCATGCCAATGGGATGTTTTGGCCGGCATACGCGGCGCTGACCTCGTCGCCCTGTTCGGGCAGGATGCCGGACAGTGCGATCGAGGCACCAGGGCGCAGTGCAGCTGTCAGCCTGGGAGCCAGATCGATCAAGGTGTTGGCAAGAATGTTGGCGACGATGACGTCATAACCGTCGCCTGGATCCCAGTGCTCGGCGGCGATCGCCCGGATCCGATCGTCGGCGCCGTTGGCCTCAGCATTCGCCTGGGTCGCGGTCAGGGCTTGGGGGTCGTTGTCGACCGCGTCGACGGCGACGGCGCCGAGTCGGGCCGCGGCGAGTGCGAGTACGCCTGAGCCGGCGCCGAAATCCAGCACGCGCCGGCCGGCCAGGTCGAGACCGTCGAGCCAGGTCAGGCACTGCGCCGTGGTCGCATGGGTGCCGGTACCAAAGGCCAGGCCCGGATCCAGGCGCAGCACGACGGCGTCATCGCCGGATGCCTCGACGGGAACTTCGCGATTGCTCGGCACGATCCACAGCCGCCGGCCGAACCGCATCGGCTGGAAATCGTCCATCCAGGCTCGCTCCCAATCCCGGTCCTCAATGCGCTCGGTGCGGACGCGGCTCAGATCCAGGCCGGGTTGCAGGGCGCTGAGGCCGAACACCAGGGCGTTCTCGTCGGCTTCGCCGGTAAACAGTGCCTGCATGGTCAGTTTGCGCCAGATCGGCGTTTCGCCGGGTCCGGGCTCGTACAGGGGCTGGTCGGCAGCATCGAGCAGGGTGACGGCGACCGCGCCCAGGTCCTCGAAGGCGCTGCTCATGCGCGCTTCGAAGCGCGCCTCGGTGTCAACGGTAATGGCCAGCCACATGGATCGGTCTCGTGCGGGCGTGCCGGAAGGGTGATTCCGGCGGGTGGTCGGGGGAAGGTCCGGTCGAACGGGCGGGCAGCGTCAAGGGCCGCCGCGCTGCTCGGCCAGACGCTTTTCCAGGTAGTGGATGTTCATGCCGCCGGCCTTGAAACCCTCGTCGGTCATAATTCGCTGTTGCAACGGAATATTGGTCTTGATGCCGTCGACCACGGTCTCCGACAGTGCGATGCGCATGCGCGCGATCGCCTCGGCGCGGTCGGCGCCGTGCGCGATCAGCTTGCCGATCATCGAATCATAGTTCGGCGGGATGCGGTAGCCGTCATAGACGTGGGTGTCGACGCGGATGCCCGGTCCGCCAGGTGCGTGGAACCGGTGCACGGTGCCCGGCGACGGCATGAAGCTGTCCGGATCCTCGGCATTGATCCGGCATTCGATTGCATGGCCGCGCAAGACCACGTCCTGCTGCCGGATCGCCAGCGGCTCGCCTTCGGCGACCCGGATCTGTTCACGCACCAGGTCGATGCCGGTGATCAGCTCGGTGACCGGATGCTCGACCTGGATGCGCGTGTTCATCTCGATGAAATAGAAGCGGCCATCTTCATACAGAAACTCGAAGGTTCCGGCGCCGCGATAGTTCATGCGCTCGCAGGCCTGGACACAGACGGCGCCGATCTGCGCGCGTTCGTCTTCGCTGATGCCTGGCGCCGGTGCCTCCTCGACGACCTTCTGATGCCGGCGCTGCATGGAACAGTCGCGTTCGCCCAGGTGGATGGCATTGCCCTGGCCGTCGCCGAGCACCTGGATTTCGATGTGGCGCGGGTGTTCCAGGAACTTCTCCATATAAACCTGCGGATTGCCGAACGCGGCGCCGGCCTCCTGGCGGGTCATGATGATCGCGTTCGGCAGTGCGGCCTCGGTGTGGACCACGCGCATGCCGCGGCCGCCGCCACCACCGGCGGCCTTGATGATCACCGGATAGCCGATGTCGCGGGCGATGCGCAGGCTGCGTTCGACATCCTCGTCGAGCGGGCCGTCGGAGCCGGGCACCGTTGGCACCCCGGCCTCCTTCATCGCCGCGATCGCGGTCACCTTGTCGCCCATCAGGCGGATGGTGTCGGCACGCGGGCCGATGAAGATGAAGCCCGACTGTTCCACCTGCTCGGCGAAATCGGCGTTCTCGGCCAGAAAGCCGTAGCCGGGATGGATCGCCTCGGCATCGGTGACCTCGGCGGCGGCGATGATCGCCGGCACGTTCAGGTAGCTGCTGCTGCCCGGTGCCGGCCCGATGCATACGCTCTCGTCGGCCATCGCGACGTGTTTCAGATTGCGGTCGATGGTCGAATGCACCGCGACCGTGCGGATGCCCAGGGCATGGCAGGCGCGCAGAATACGCAGTGCGATCTCGCCGCGGTTGGCGATGACGATCTTTTCGATCTTCATGATGGTCGCCGGCTCAGCCGATCACGAACAAGGGCTGGTCGAACTCGACCGGCTGACCGTTCTCGACCAGGATCGCCTTGACCACGCCGTCGAGTTCGGCCTCGATCGGGTTGAACATCTTCATCGCCTCGATCGTCGCCAGGGTGTCGCCTTTCTTCACCGCCTGGCCGACCTGGACGTACGGCGGCGCGCCCGGCGATGGCGCTGCGTAGTAGGTGCCGACCATCGGTGATCGCACGGTTTCTCCGTCCGGAGCATCGCTGGGGGGTTGCAGGCTGCCGCTGTCGTCGCCTGCCGGTTTCGAGGTCGCCGTCGCCGCCGGAGCGGCCACCGCGACCGGTGCCGGCGCTGGCGCGCCATAACTTGGATGAGCAAAGTTCGTTGGATGGCGACTCAGGCGTACGGTCTCCTCGCCCTCCCGAATCTCCAGCTCGGACAGATTGGATTCCTCCAGCATCTCGATCAGCTTCTTGATCTTGCGCAGATCCATGTTGTCGTTCCCGATGTTGTTCTAATGTAGTTCGTGGCCGGCGGACGCCGGTGGTCAGTTCTGCGCCAGTCGAGCCAAGGCTGCGTCCAGCGCCAGTCGGTAGCTGTCAGCGCCAAAACCGGCGATGACCCCGATTGCCAGATCGGACAGGTAGGAGTGGTGGCGAAACGGCTCGCGCGCGTGCGGATTGCTCAGGTGAATTTCGATGAATGGGATCGCCACCGCGGCCAATGCGTCGCGCAGCGCGATGCTGGTGTGGGTGAACGCGGCCGGATTGATCAGAATCAAGGCGGTACCGTCGTTGCGCGCACCCTGCACGCGTTCGACCAGGGCGTGCTCGGCATTGCTTTGAAAACTGTCCAGCGCATGTCCGGCTGCGCCCGCCAGCGCGCTCAACTCGGCCTCGATTTCGACCAGGGTCGTGCGGCCGTAGACCTCCGGCTCGCGGCTGCCGAGCAGGTTCAGGTTCGGTCCATTCAGCAGCAGCAGCTTGGCCACGTCGCAGGTTCGCCGAGGGCAGGGGCGCCAGTGTGGTGGGGACGGTTGTTCTTGTCCAGTTGCCGGTTGTTCGCCGGAGTTCGGCGCATTTCGACTCGGCCAGAGCCTGGCGCGGTTCTAGCCATGAGCAAAATTCACCTCCGCTCAAGCTCGATAGTCGTGGACCATCGGCGCTTGCCGGCGCACGGGCCACCCGCTACCGTCCATGGTGCGCCGCAACGAAGGGAGTCAAGATGGAATCCCGTTACAGTCCGCGCGAAGACTTGGCCAGCAGCCTGATCCACGGCTTTGGCATCGTGCTCAGCATTGTCGGCCTGGTGCTGCTGGTCGGGCTCGCCAGCGCCCGGGGCGAGACTCGTGACGTCGTCGCCGGCAGCATCTTCGGTTTCACCCTGATTCTGGTCTACACGACCTCGACGCTGTACCACAGCGTGCCGATCCCGCGTCTGCGGCCGCTGCTGCGCAAGCTTGATCACATTGCCATCTTCCTGCTGATCGCCGGCACCTATACGCCGTTCACGCTGGCGGCGATCGGCGGGCCGGTCGGATGGACCCTGTTTGCCGTGATCTGGGGCCTGGCCGTACTCGGCATCGTCTTCGAGCTGACCTTCCTGCGTCGCTACACCTGGCTTGCGGTCGGGCTGTACCTGCTGATGGGTTGGGCCGGTCTGGTCGCGATCAAACCGCTGGCGGCGGCGCTGGATCGTGCCGGACTGGTCCTGCTGTTGCTCGGCGGGGCTGCGTATACCATTGGCGTGCTGTTCTATCTGTGGCGCAAGCTGCCGTACGCGCACGCGATCTGGCATGTTTTCGTGCTCACCGGCAGCGTCCTGCACTACCTGGCGATCCTGTTCTACATCGTCCTGGACTGATCGCGATCGCTGTGCCATTCGATCGCCATCGTCGCCGTGCTACCTTCGCGCGCGAATCTCACGATAACGAACGAACCAGAGCGAGAACATGAGCGAAGACCTGCGCCGTACCAAGATCCTGGCCACCCTGGGCCCGGCGACCGACGACACCGAGACCCTGGAGCGCGTGCTCGCGGCCGGAGTCGACATCGTCCGCATCAATTTTTCCCACGGCCAGGCCGATGAGCATCGCCGGCGCTTCCATGCCGCACGCGCTGCCGCCGAGCGTATCGGCCACGAGGTCGCGGTGCTCGGCGACCTTGGCGGGCCGAAGATCCGGGTCGAACGCTTTCGTGACGGCAAGGTCGATCTGCGCGAAGGCCAGGCGTTCATGCTCGACTGCCGCAGCGACGCGGCGCCTGGCGATGACAGCGGTGTCGGCGTCAGTTATGCCGGTCTGCCCGGCGACGTCGGACCTGGCGATACCTTGCTGCTGGACGATGGCCTGATCGCGCTGCGGGTCGAACGCGTCGACCCGCCGCGCATCCACACGCGGGTGCTCACCGACGGCGTGCTGTCCGATCGCAAGGGCCTGAACAAGCTTGGCGGCGGCCTGTCGATCAGCGCGCTGACCGACAAGGATCGGGCCGATATCGTGCTCGCCGCGGAACTGGGATTCGACTTCGTCGCAGTGTCGTTCTGCCGCAATGCCGAGGACATGGAGCGCACGCGCGAGCTGTTGCGGGCGGCCGGCGGTCGCGCGCATCTGGTTGCCAAGATCGAACGCGCCGAGGCGATCGAGAACCTGAGCGAGATCATCGATGCCAGCGAGGTGGTGATGGTGGCGCGCGGCGACCTCGGCGTCGAGATTGGCGATGCCGAGCTGCCCGGCCTGCAGAAAAAGATCATCCGTGAAGCCGTATTGCGCAATCGCGCCGTGATCACCGCGACCCAGATGCTGCAATCCATGGTCGAAGCGCCGGTACCGACCCGGGCCGAGGTCCTCGACGTCGCCAATGCCGTCATCGACGGCACCGACGCGGTGATGTTGTCGGCCGAAACCGCGGTCGGCCGCCACGCCGAGCGCGCGGTCGCGACCATGGCGCGCGTGTGTCGCGGCGCCGAGCGCCATTTCGATGCCGTGCCCGACTTCCAGGGTCTGGGCCGCGACCTGGAGCGTACCGATCAGGCGGTGGCGTTGGCGGCGATGTTCCTGGCCGGCCATATTCCGGTCCGCGCGATCGTCGCCTTGACCGAATCCGGGGCAACCGCGCGCTGGTTGTCGCGTTACCGCACGATGTCGCCGATCTACGCCTTGTCGCGCAGTGCTCCGGCACGCCGAGGCATGGCCATGCTGCGCAACGTGTTTCCGATCGCCTTCGATGCGCCGCCGGGCAATCCGCTGCTGGCCGCACGCGCGGCCGTGCGCCACCTGTTCGAACTCGGGCGCCTGGTCGAAGGTGATCGCGTGATCCTGACCACCGGCGACCACACTGGCGAGCTCGGTGGCACCAATACCCTGAAGCTGTTGCGCGTCGGCGTCGCCGGCATCGCCGAAGGCCTGGGCGACTTGTAGGAGTCCGGCATGGGTTGACGGGGGAGTCCATGCAAGGGCTTAGGCCACTGAGCGCAAGAAATCTGCAACATCATTTCTTTGGTGTTCCACAGCAATTTGTTCGGGAGTGAGCCCATAGGCATCCTTTGCATGGACATTGGCACCGGCCTTCACAAGGGCCACCGTTGGTTCAAGGCCGCCCCAGCCCGCCGCCCAATGGAGGGGCGAGAATCCACGTGTGGCCTCGGCCTGAATGTTTACATTTGCTCCAGCGGAAACTAAGTACTCAACCATCTCGACATGCCCACAGGCCGCTGCTCCATGCAAGGGAGACTCCCCCGCGGTATCAATGCAGTTGACGTTTGCTCCTGTAGAAACCAATGCTCTCGCGAATTCAACGTCGCCCACCCATGCGGCTTCGTGTAACGGCGTCTCCGCCTCACCTTCAAGAGCAGTACGGCCAAACTCCCCGACCCGAAGCTTCTTTCTCAGCCTTCGCGACCGATTTGGCATAGTGGCCTAACGCCGAGTCAAGCAGCTGCGGGCCGCAAGGGCGTCAGGAAACACGACAGAATCTCCCGCAGTCCGCTTGAACCCATAGGCAGTCCCGCGCTCATCTGGCATGCGCCTCATGATCGGCGACCAAGGCGATGAGGAGATCCTTGAATGGAGTCTCGACCGCGTCATCGGCGACATTCGTCACGATCAGCACCGCAAAGTCCTTGTGTGGAGCGAGGGTGGCCTCAGCCAACCAGAAGCCGTTGCTACCGATATGTCGCAGAATCCTCCCGCCGGCCCATGCCTGCTCGGCCACCACCCATCCCGGTGAATAGCCCCAGTCAATTCCGTCCGGCGAATGAAGTCGCTGCCAAGCTGCGGTCGAGAGGTAGCTCTCATCGCCACGCTCACCACGGAGGTGTGCAGCGACGAGTCGAGCCCAGTCAGAGAGGGCTGTGTGGATTGATCCCGCGGGTCCGGTGGCCGCGGGATTGTCGGCGTTCGGACCGAGGGCGACCGGACGCCATCCGTCTGCGCCGCGAGTGTGTCCCAAGGGTTGATCCAACTTCTCCGGCGTGCCTGGTGCGCCGAACCCAGTTCGGGTCATATCGAGCGGTTCGAAGACTTCGCGCCGCATCAGGTCTTCCCAGGAGGAATTGGTCAACATCTCCATCATGACTCCAGCGACGAGGAAGCCCGAGTTGGAGTAGACGGTTGTGGTGTTCGGCGGCGTCGACGGCGCGGTCCTGAGGCCCTGTTCCACGAAGAACCGGCGCTGCTCGCGCGGTGACCCGCCCCGAGCAACCATCTCCTGCCACAGGTCTTCACTGAAGTTGAGAGGTGCACCAGAACGATGGCTCAGCAGCCAGGCGATCGGCACGTCCTTCCAGGCCGGGTTGATCGTCGGCCCAAAGACGGCGCCGATCGTGGTTTCCCAGCGGAGCACGCCACGATCGATCAAGCGGGCCGCGAGCGTCGCGGTCATCGTCTTGGTGCACGACCCGATGTGCCACTGGTCGTCGACAGTCACCTTCTCGGTTCCCGCCCACGAGCGGACACCGCCCGCACCGATCGCTGCGAGGCCATCGGAAGTCACAACGGCCGCACCGAGCGCGGGGAGCCGGCTCCTCTCCAGCAGCGGCGCAATGATCTCGGATAGATCGCGCGGCACAGGGGCCGCGGCGGAAGTCTGTTGCTCCGGTGGTCGGCAAGAGGTCGCGGTGATGCTGAGAAGCGCGAGGATCCCCGATCGTGCGGCAAGAGAGCGGAGGTTCATGGTTGAAGTCTTCCTCGCCTCTGCGGTTGAGTGGTCTTTGATCGTCAGCATGTGTCGGTACATAGAGTAGGCGCCAGTGCGTCCGTCCGTTGCTGTCTAGTGCATTGAATTGAGTTCTCGACAGTCTGTCGCGGTGGCCAGGGCGCGCGCTCCGGTTGCGGCGCCGAGATCGAGCCAGGTTGAGGCACTACGCTAGTGTAGTGCGCCGGAAGTTTCGCACCATTCTCGCTGGGTCTTC
>CAZFUH010000127.1:4212-10969 GCA_964522235.1 uncultured Rhodanobacteraceae bacterium | reverse complement strand
ACGTCTTGGAACCAGTAGCCGTCGCGCAGCACCTGTTCGCCCAGGATCAGATCCAGCGGCCGCTCGAACATCGGGGCGTCGAAGACGACGGTGTGGTATTCGCCTTGTTCGCCGGCCAGGTCGACGCCGTGGCGATCCAGCTCGTCGAGCAGGCTCTCGTCGAGTTCGCGACCGAGCAGAGTCGGCGGCAGCAGGTCCTGCTTGACGGCGATCATGCGCGCGCGAATGCCGGTGGCCAGGCACTCGCGGACCAGCGGCTCCCGTGCCTCGCCCCAGAGCGGGTGCAGGCAATCGATGCCGACCTCGGCGCAGACCTTCAGGCACCAGTCGCGATGCGGTTGCAGGTCGATGTCGCCGAACACGGCGGCGCCGATTCCGTGTTCCTTGTGCAGGCCACGCAAGGTTTCGACGAACACCGGCGTGTAGTCGTTCCAGCTGGCGGCACCGGTGATCAGCGGCAGACCCGTGGCCTGCGCCTGCGCCGCCAGCACGGCTCGCGGCAGACCGTGCGCGCGCGAGCGTTCGCCACCTTCGGTGAACATGGTCAGCAGTCCGGCGTCCAAACCCAGCTGTTGCCGGGCGCGTAGCAGAGACAGGGCGCTGTCCTTGCCGCCGCTCCAAGAGATCACATAGTCCATCGCGCGGAGTGTACGTGGGTTTGCGCTCGGCGGTTGCCCGTGGCAGGCTCGGCGTCCGTGCCGACTCCGGCCTTCTTCCCGAGGATATTGCGATCATGAACTGCCGTAGGCATCGACTGCTTCCTTCAATGCTGGCCGGTGCGCTGACGTTTGCGGCGCCGATGGCTGCGCAGGATTTCGATAGCGAACTGGGTACGGTTCGCGTGTCCACGGTCGCCGATGGACTGGAGTTTCCCTGGGGCCTGGCCTTTTTGCCCGACGGCCGCATGCTGGTGACCGAACGGCCCGGCCGCCTGCGCCTGGTCGCCGCGGACGGCAGTCTGTCCGAGCCGCTGACCGGCGTACCCGAGGTGCATGCACGCGGCCAAGGCGGCCTGCTCGACGTCGCGCTCGATCCGGACTTCGCAAGCAATCGCCGCATCTACCTGGCCTACGCTGAGCAGCTGCGCCAGGGCGCCGGTACCGCGGTGTCGGCAGCGCGGCTCGGCGAAGATGCCTTGACCGAGGTCGAGCTGCTGTTCCGGCAGGAACCGAAAGTCGCCCGTGGCGACGTCCACTTCGGTTCCCGTCTGGTGCCCGATGGTCGCGGCCACCTGTTCATCACCCTCGGCGACCGCAACCAGCGCAGCAGCGCGCAGTCGCTGGATACGCATCATGGTTCGGTCGTTCGCGTCAACACCAATGGTCTGGTGCCGGACAGCAACCCGTTCACGACCACGCGCAACGCCCGCGCCGAGATCTGGTCGTACGGCCATCGCAACGTCCAGGGAGCGGCCCTGCACCCGGTCACCGGCGAGCTGTGGACACATGAACATGGCCCGCGCGGTGGCGATGAGATCAATATCGCCCGTGCCGGCAACAACTACGGCTGGCCGGTGATCGGTTATGGCATCAACTACTCCGGCGCACCGATTCCTGAGACCGAGGGCAGCGAGCGCGAGGGCATGGAGCAGCCCTTGCATATGTGGAACCCGTCAATCGCCCCGAGCGGAATGGCGTTCTACACGCACGAGCGGATCAGACCCTGGAACGGCCAGCTGTTCGTCGGAGCCCTGGCCGGTATGCACGTCGCTCGGCTGGAACTGGACGGTGAATCGGTGCGTCACGAAGAGCGTCTGTTGACTGGATTGCGCGAACGCATCCGCGACGTTCGGGCCGGACCGGACGGCTATCTATACCTGCTGACCGACTCGCAGAACGGTCGCATCCTGCGTGTTGATCTGCTCGTTGCCGACGAATGAGCGCAACGTCGGCACGCGATTCCGGTGAGGACGCGGCCGACGGCGATGATGGCGGTCGAAAACGGCTCTCGGCACCCAGTCTGGCCGAGGCCGCCCGGGTATGGGCGCGTATCGGCCTGCTCAGCTTTGGCGGTCCGGCCGGCCAGATTGCGCTGATGCACAACGAGCTGGTCGAGAAGCGGCGCTGGATCAGCGAGCCGCGCTTTCTGCACGCGTTGAACTATTGCATGCTCCTGCCCGGTCCGGAGGCGCAGCAGCTGACCATCTACGTCGGCTGGCTGCTGCACCGAACCTGGGGTGGCTTGATCGCTGGACTGCTGTTCGTGCTGCCCGGTTTCGTCGCGATCCTGGGCCTGAGTTTGCTTTATGTCGCCTATGGCACGTTGCCTGTAGTCGGCGCGCTGTTCCTGGGCTTGAAGGCGGCGATCCTGGCGATCGTCGCTCAGGCGCTGTGGCGCATCGGCGTCAAGACCCTAGCCGGCCCGCCGGCAATGGCTGTCGCGCTCGGCGCCTTCGTCGCGATTCTTGCGTTGTCGGTACCGTTCCCGGTGATCATCCTCGGCGCTGCGTTGTGCGGCCTGCTGTGGCAGCACTCGTTCGTGCCGCGAGCGCGTGCTGTGCAGCCCTTGGCGACGACGGCCGCGGGTGTCGTCGATGAGCTGCTCGCGCAGGGCGACATGGCGCACATGCGGCCGTCGCTGCTTCGGACGCTGCGTACGGCCGGACTCTGGCTGCTGATCTGGTGGCTGCCGGTGCTGGCGATACTGGCATGGCTGGGCGCCGGCAGCGTGCTCGGCCAGCAGGGCGTGTTCTTCAGTCAGACAGCGGTGGTCGCGTTCGGTGGCGCCTATGCCGTACTGGCCTATGTCGCGCAGCGCATGGTCGATGGATTCGCATGGATCACGCCAGGCGAGATGGTCGATGGTCTTGCCTTGGCCGAGTCCACACCCGGTCCATTGATCATGGTGCTGCAATTCGTCGCCTTCATTGCTGCGTTCAAGCATGAGACCGGACTGTCGCCACTGGCTGCCGGATTGCTGGCGTCGCTGCTCGCGACCTGGGTGACGTTCGCACCCTGTTTCTTGTGGATCTTCGTCGGCGCACCCTATGTCGAGCGCCTGCGTAGTCACCGTGCCTTGAATTCGGCGTTGACCGCGGTGACCGCCGCCGTCGTCGGCGTGATCGCGAATCTGGCTGTGTGGTTCGCCCTGCACGTGCTGTTCGGCGAACTGGGTACGCACAGCTGGGGTCCGTTGCATCTGGAGTTGCCGGTGCTGACCAGCCTGGACCCGATCGCTTTCGCGCTTGCTGCGTTTGCGTTCGTGCTGATGTTCGTATTCCGGCTCGGTCTGCTGCGTACCCTGCTGCTCTGCGCCGCCGCCGGCGCCGCCCTCCACCTGGCCACCGCGTAGCGCGGATAGATCAACGAATGGTGCCCGGCAGGTTCACTACCCCGGTAATGAGCACTGGAACATCATCGACCATGTGCGCTTCGATGCCTTCGGTCAGCACAGGACCGGAAAACCGGACGATCCTCAGCGGCGGGCAGGCCTTCCATGGCCCGGAACGGTGGCCTCCCATGAGCCTGAATCTATACCTACGGCAACAGATGACGGGCTACGTCGAATGAGCTATTTGCTATAGGTATAAGATGTCGGAAAGCCTGACTGGACTTGTTCAACAACCGGATCAGATCGCGGGTGCCCGTGATCTATCCCTGGCCCGCATTATTCATGAACCTTCTGCTGCGGTCGCCGATCCATCCACTGGGACGCGACGTGCTCCCTCCAGTCGGCTCGACGTAGTGTCGGCTACGCCTTCGCCGCCTTCCAGTCCGCGCGCCGCGTCCCAGCGGCGTCTCGACGACCTCGCGACGAACGTTCATGAATAATGCGGGGCTAGCCGCTGGGGTTCAGGCCGCCAAAGCCTTGAGAACCGCTTTTGGCTGCTTGGATAGAACCGTGAGCAGGACGCGTGCAGGACCATGTGGCTGGCGATCTCCGCGTTCCCAATGGCGAAGCGTTCCGAGGCTGATGCCAAAGGATGCAGCAAACTCGGTCTGGGACATGCCGACCTGAGCCCGAATCGCCTTGACGTCGACTGGCTCAAAGCGATGGACCACCGCCTTTGAGGACTTGCCAGATGCGTGATCTATTGCTTCCTCAAGGCCAGCCTTGATGCTGTCAAATGCATTGCCCATTATTCACCTCAATGTGTCAACTAGACGCTTCACGAACTTGCCTAGCGCGACGCGCTCGGCCATTGAAAGGTCAGCTTTTTCGTTCTTGCCGAACACCGTCAACAAGTACAGTGGCATTCGATCGCTGTGAAAATAGTAGATAACGCGGACGCCGCCGCGCTTGCCCATGCCTTCGCGAGCCCAGCGGATCTTCCGTATCCCACCCGCTCCCTCGATCAAGACGCCTGCCTGAGGAAACTCGGAGAGATATGAGACCAGAAGCTGAGACTCGCCTTCCGACAGCAACCGCTGCGCTCGGCGGATGAACTCAGGGAGCTCAACGACGGTCTGCATGGCGACCAGTGTACGCCAATGGATTACGTCAAAGCTAGAGCCCAACTTGGCCAGGGAAATGGTGCCGGGGACACTTTCCTCAAAGCAGCGAAGAAAACCAGCGATCGGGAGATGGAATGTGTACGCAAACCATGCGCCGATAGCGATCCTCGAAGAATGTGGGTGTCCAGGTCGCAGCCCTTGTAGCGCCGAGCTTGCTCGGCGTCAGCGCCCCAACCGGAGCGCGCGGCCTCCCGGTCGCGACGCGAAGCAAGCTTCGCGCTACAGGGTTCGGCCAGTAGCTCCGGCAGCCACCCGACAGGCTGGTGACGCACGGATTTGAGAAATGCAGGCTAGAACGGCAGGGCGGTGTAGTGGCTCAGCGAGGCCCAGTAGAACGGATGCCGGAACGCGCGGCTGCCGCGCAGGCGCAACTGGGCGGCGCGCAACGCCGCAGCGGGGTCAGCGATACCGTTGGCGCCGGATTCGAGCAGATGGTGATAAAAATCCGGAATCCAGAGGGCGGCGGCGCTGTCGCTGACCGGCCACAGTGCGGCGACCACATGCTCGACTCCCGCCGCCTGCAGGGCACCGGCAAAGCTCGACGCTCGATTGCGTCGTGATGCACCGGTATCGCCGAGGGCGCAGGCGTTGAGCACGACCAGATCGGCGGCGAGCGGCCGATCGAGCAGGTCCAGCCAACTGATGAACTGCGCCGGTCCCGCCGCGCCGGGTTCCGCCCAAAGGCCGGCATGACCTTGCAGGCCATCGCGAACGGTGCCGTGCCCGGCAACGTGCAACCACGCGCCGGGACTGCGCAATCGATCGAGCAGGGCGTCGCCGGTCAATGCACTCGTACGTACGGTCACGCCTGCTGCCGCGGCGACAATCCATTCCGGTTCCTGTTCGGCGCCATACAGGCGAGGCAGGTCGGCACCTTCAACATTCGGCACGGCAGCGGCAGAAAACAGAACATCGATATCGCGCACAGCGCCGGCACGAACACGTTCGGCGAGCCCCGGCGATGCCGAAGCGAGCGAAATCTGGGTCGTTTCCAACATCGTGCTGGTCTGGCCCGGCCAGCGCAGCAGGCTGAACGGCACCGCCGCCAGGGACTCGTCGACCAGGATCAGCAGCCGTTCCGGCACCTCGCCAGCATCGTCCGGGAACAGCTGGCCGGACAGCTGCCGAGCCGCTTCGTCGAGCTGAAGCAACGGTGTCTGCCGATTTCCGACCAGTTCGATCAGGCGTGTTGCCAGGTGCTGGATGCGATCGCCGCTGGCGAGCCGGTGCAGCCGGATGCGCTCGTGGTCAATCACCACCAGCAGCGACTGTTGCCGCCCCAGTCCATACATCAACAGGGTTGTGCCTGCCGGCAGCCGCCGCTGCAGACGATGCTGCGCTGTGACCAGCGCTATCGGCCCCGCAGCGGCGCCACGCTCACTGGCATAGCGGGCCCACAACGCCCGTTGCGCCAAGAGCAGGTGCTCGCTGTCGCCGGTGGAGCCGGTCAACGCATCGGCCAGGCGGAACATCAGTGCCTCGTTCACGGCGGGAGCCTCGACCGGGTCATGGCCATCGGCTGCCGGCCGCAGCAGATTGCCCGGGTCGGTGGCGAGCACGATCGCTGCCGTCGCCGCGGCGATGTCCGGCTGACTCTGCTCCTGCTCGCTGACGGTATCGATCCAGTCGGCGCGCAGGGCCAGCAGCCGGCGACCGGCGATCTGGCGCAGTGCCGCGGTACCGGCATCGGCGGCCAGTGCCGCGAGGCCCTCGATCGCGACTTCCAGGCGTCGGCGTGCCGCTTCCGGACGGCCGGCGGCGGCGTCGATCTGCGCGCGCATGCGTTCATGGTCGATGCGCCGATGCAGATCCGGAATCTGCGCTTCGAGTACCGCCAGTTGCGTCGCAGCGATCTCGAAATCGCCCGCTGCCAACGCTTGCTGCGCGCGCGCCGCGGCGAGATCGAATCGCTGACGCGGCGTCCATTCCACGCCGTCGTCGATGATGGCCTCGATCGTGGACGTACGTGCCAGCGTCGGTTGCAGCGAGCGGAGAAAAAGAGCGATGTCCAGGCGCAACTGCGGACTGGTGCCGGAAGCCAGGGCCATGGCCTGCTCAGCCTGGGTGATGGCAGCGGCCTTGTCGCCGCGTTCGGCCAGGACGCGGGCAAGCAGCAGGGTCGCGACGGCCCGCCGTTCGGCCATGTCCAGTTCGCCGTAGATGCGCAGCGCCGACTCCGCCAGCCGACGCGCCTCCACGGTCAAGGCCGCGCCCTTGAGGCCGTGCGCCGCGGCCCGCACCGCGTCGGCGTCGAGCGATTCGCTGGCCTGCCGGACCTGCTCCAGACGCGCGGGAATCTCCTC
>CAZFUH010000127.1:0-4202 GCA_964522235.1 uncultured Rhodanobacteraceae bacterium | reverse complement strand
GCCAGCAGTTGGGCCTCGGCATCGGCGCCGAGCGCGGCATGCAGGCGCGCTGCGTGCAGATACGTGCTCGCCTGCCACAGGCCCGAGCCGGCCAGTTCGAAGTGACTCAGGGCGTTTTCCAGCAGGGCCAGGGCCGACTGGACGCGACCGGCGCCGCTCTCCAGTCCGGCCTCGACGTGGGCCAGTCGGCCGCGCACCATTGCGCTGAGCGCGTCGTCGGGAAGGCTGCGGGCTTGCGCGAGCGCAGCACGGGCGCTGTCCGGGCGTCCGTCCTCGTTCGCCATCGCTGCCTGGTTGAACAGCGCGTTGGCGGTCTCGCTGAGTTCGCCCAGCGCCTGGAAACGTGCCGGTAATTCCTCGACGCAGCCACGGGCCTGTTCGAAGCGTCCCAGTCCGCGCAGGGCGAGACAGCGCTGGTTGTGCGATCGGGCTGCGTAGTAGCCGGCGCCGGCAGCGTCGGCCAGGCGCTGCGCAGCCTCCGCCTCGGTCAGCGACCGCTGGTATCGACTCTGGCGCCAGAGGGTTTCGGCAAGACGCGCGCGTGCCGCCGCTTCCCGCCCTGGTTCGCCGGCGGCGCGCCAGCGTTCGGCTGCATCACGAAACAGACGTTCGGCATTTGCCGTCTGTCCGCCACGCAGGGCGGTGTTCGCCGCCTGGTGCAACCTGGTAGCGACGCAGAAGTCCGGCGAGGAGGTGGCCGCCTCGATCGCAGCGGGCGTATCGCGGTCGTGGTCGGCGTCGACCTGGCAGTGGGCTGCCGTCACCAGAGCCAGCGGCGGTCGGCAGTGCAACTGCAATAGGCCGACGCGATCCAGCGTCGTGCTTGCCGGCCGGCTGGTCACGACAATCCGTTGTCCTTCGTGTGCGCGCGCGTACATCCGGCCAAGCCGAGTGGGCTGGCTGCCGACCTCGCGGGGTTCGTGGTTCGGCTGCTCCGGATCCTCCACGGTCAGTTCGACGCCGGCTTCGTCGAGCTGCCACCAGGTGTCGTCGGAAACGTTGCTGAAGCGAACGCTCGTCGTCCCCGGCGGCAGCGGCAGCACGATCGGTTCATCGGCGTCGGTGTCGGTGTCGTTGCAGATCAGCAGCTCCGCCGCGGGCAGGGCCGTCGTCGCGAGCAGCAACGCCGCAGCCAGCAAGGCCGCCGCGACGTTGCCGGGTCGGTGCTGATCAGCGCTCGTGATAGCCCTCGCTTTCATCGTCCTCCGAGGCCAAGATCTGACCGCCGCTGCCGCACGGCGGCTCGGCGACCGGCGCTGGCTTGGTGGTCGCTTCAGTGTACTGATACTGGCTCGGACGGTTCCGTGTATCGGTGCTCACAAACACCAGAATTCGGAGCCGAGCGCATGGGTTCTGGTCCGGTGACAGGCCGTCGGGTTTCGCGAACACGGCCAAGCTGCGATTCTCGCCGTCGGTACCGGCCATCCATAGATCGAAACCGGCGTGGGTGACCACGTACAGCGGAACGCTGTAGATCGTCTGCTGATCGCGCTGGATCGAGAAGATCAGCTGCAATTCGCTGTGCATGTTGTTGATTTCGAGCCGGGCGATGTCGCACTGCTCGAAGATCTCGTCCTCCGCGCGTACCCGGTTGATGATGAAATCGCGTCCGATCAGCTCGGACAGCGCGGTCTGGTCCAGCTCGACGATCTGCAGCGGGCTGCCTGGTGCATCGTCGACATCGAAGATCTTGCTCATGAATGTCCTCCCGAACATGGATCGGACTGTCGTCGACAGTCCGGTTGGCCCCCAAGGTGCCGGCTGCGGTCTGCATTGCTGAGTCCGCTGCCGATCCAGGCGCTGTCGGCGCACCGCTATGGCGGCCGGCCAGGTACGGCGCGCCATGCCCCATAGCGGGCTGCGGCATCGCGCATCAGCGTGTCGATCTCGGCCAGGCGCAGCAGCGGCGGGCGGCCGAACAGGTAGGCTTCGAACCAGGCCGACTGGTCCGCGTCGAGCTGGCGGTCCAGATAGCGCTGCAGCCAGCGGCGCTCGATCTGCGCCGCCATCGGCATCGGCATTGGTCTGCAGGTACGGAAGCGCGTTGGTTCCATACCCTTAAAGGAGACGAAAGTGTGCGCTTTGTCTCAGATCAACCGCGCATTTCGCTGTCAGCGAGGGCGCGGATCACGTTGAAGTGCAACTTGACGTCCTGCAGCAGTGCCTCGAAATTCCAGCTGTCGTCGAAGCTGTCAGCCGGGGTGTGGTAAAGCGCGGTCAGCTTCGCCCGTTGAGCCGAGCCCGCTTCGGCACCGCCCTCGACCGCGTCAGTTCCCGGCCCCATGTACAGCCCCGGCACGCCGTCCTGTGCGAAGGAGAATTGTTCCCGAGCAGGGCCGAGCCGGAATCGCCATCGACCGGATAGTCCAGCGGCGACCACTCCAGCTGGCCGTCGCCTAGGTCCTCCCAGCCGGTCAGATCGGTCTCAAAGGTGCCATTGACGACCAGGTTCTCGGCGCCGGCCAGGGCCGAAGCCAGGGCGAGGGTCACCGCGGCGGCGACTGGGCGATATCCAGGGCCAGCAGGCGGATGCGTTTGTATGTCAGATGCCCTCGAAGCCGTCTGCAAAGATCAGGTCCAGGCCCTCGGCCTGCAGGCTGATGCCGTCGAACCAGCCGGTCACCGCCGGCGGGAAGGTGATGCCGTTGTCGATCACCACCAGCGACACGGTGAGCGAACTCATGTGCGTCCAGTCGGCCTCGGAGACGACGATCGTCGCCGGTGTCGCCGGTTGCACCCAACTGGTGCTGGTGGTCAGGAAATGGTCGCCGGACGCGTTGGGTGGCCCGGCGTTACAGGCCTCGCTGCCGTTGTGGCGCAGCTGCCAATGCAGGAGCACGCTGTCGCGGGTGGAGATTGCGCCGGCCGAGCGGCCATAACCATTGAGCAGGTAGCGGCCCGGGCCGGGCAGGTGGATGCACTGGCTGCGCGCGGTGACCCGCGGCTGGGCGATGTTGCTCTGGCTGACCAGGATCGACCCGGAGCCGGCGGTGCCGACGATGTTCTGTGCCGTGGTCCAGGACGAGGCGCCCGCGGTCGCCTCCGGCCACAGGGCGAGGTCGCCGGCGACGTCGAAGTCGCCGAACAGCACCAGCGGCTGCAGCAAGGGGCGCTCGTAGGCCCCCAGGTCGGCGGTGCCCATCAGGTTCGCCTTGATCGGCAGGTCGATTCCGCGGCCGGTGCCGACCAGGTCGGGGCCGCCGCCGGTGCTGGCGAAGTCCACGGCTGGTGAAGCAGCCTGCAGTCGGTAGTTGCTGCGCGCCGGGTCGACGAAGCGGGGCGCGGCTTCCATGACGTAAGGGGTATTGCCCCCGTCAAGCGAGTTGCGCTCGTGGGTCAGCACGTTCTGCACGAATTTGTCGCCGCCGGCGTGGGCGAGGGATGTCCTGCCTGGCTGCCAGAGCACCGAGCGCTGCATCCGGAAGCGGCCATTGGCGTTGATCACGTTGGCGGCGCCGATCACGTTGCCGGAAAAGGTGCTGTTCTCCAGCAGCAGGTCGGCGTCGTTGGTGACCCGGATCAACTCCTGGCTGACCGTGTTTCCGTGCCACAGGCCATTGACGACTTCAATGGCTGAGACAGCGCTGCCGCCGCCATCGCCGCGCAGCAAGCGGCCACCGCGGTTGCCGGACAACTCGGTGCGCTCCATGAACAGGCCGCTGTCCTCGCCGACCACCAGCACCGCGCCACCGGTCGGCTGGCCGTTGCTGTTCTGGTCCATGTTGCCGGTGATATAGGAGCAAGGCCGCCCATTCGGGCAACCCAGCGGCGCAACGGCCGGCGCGCAGGCAAAGCCGGCGCGGTTGATGTACAGGGCCGAATAGGAATCGAACAGCAGGGCATCCGAGGTCCGCACGAAGGCCGCCGCGCCCTCCGGTGCCGCGTTGTCGACCAGGCTGGCATTGCGCAGCGACGCGCGGCTGAAGTAGCCGCCGTGGGAGACGCCGAACTCGCCCCGCGCCCAGACGAAGATGCCCCCGCCGGCCGAGCTGGCAAAGTTGTCGCGGATGGCGGTCTGGCGGGCCGGGTCGGTGCTGTACAGGCCCAGCTCGGCCAGGCTACCCGAATCGTTCGCCCCGATCACCGAGACACCGCCGCCATAGCGCGCCTGGTTGGCGTAGATCGGACCGGCGCCGCCGACGCCGGGACTGCCGATGTTGGCGCAGCTGTTGCGGGCGCCGCCGAGGATCTGGAGGCCACCG
>CAZFUH010000126.1:0-11039 GCA_964522235.1 uncultured Rhodanobacteraceae bacterium | reverse complement strand
GTGTTCACAGGCGGCGGTTGACGGTGGGGGCGAGTCCATACATAGTGTCGGCTACACCTTTGCCGCCTTCCAGTCCGCGCGCCGCCCCCCAGCGGCGTCTCGACGGTCACGCGACGAACGTTCACGAACAATGCGGGCTAGCGGCCGGTTAACGCTGCGGCCCGTGCACGGCTCTTCTTCTCCGTATCCAGACGGAGCCACAGCCCATGTTCTTCTGTACCCTGTTCGCTTTCCTGTCCCTGTCCGCTTTCGCGGCGCCCGCCGACACGCCCATCGTGGGGCTTCCCTGCCAGGGCTGCAGCGCTGCCCTCGAGGGCATGCCGGTCGAACCGCCCACCGTTGCCACCCTGGCGCCGCCGGACGAACCAGGCGATCGACTGCGCCTCACTGGCCAGGTGCGGGACCCTGGCGGGCGGCCGCAGGCCGGCGTCATCGTCTATGCCTACCAGACCGACCACGCCGGCACCTATCCGCCCTTGCCCACTGCCGGCAGCGCCGACGCGCGCCGGCACGGCCGCCTTCGCGGTTGGGCGCGCACCGACGCTCAGGGCAATTACACGTTCCTGACCGTGCGACCCGGCGGTTACCCAGGCAGCACGCAGCCCCAGCACATCCACCTGCACGTGATCGAACCCGGCCGTGCAACCTATTACATCGACGACGTGATGTTTCGCGACGACCCGCGTCTGGACGCGCGTCTGATCCGGAGGATGGACGTAGGCCGCGGCGGCAGCGGCATCGTCACGCCCGAACGGCGTAGCGGTGTTTGGCAGGCGCGGCGTGACATCGTGCTGGGGCAGCAGATTCCCGACTATCCGACCTGCGCGCGGCCCCTTCGTGAGCCTTCGTGAAACGCTGCGCAAAGCCAGGCTGTTCCGCGCGTTGCATTGGCTGGTGGCGGGGCTGCTACCGTTCCAGATGGCGTTCGGGTTAATCTCGGAGCGGGTGTCCAATCGCCCGCTGTCCCACTCGCTTCTCGGTGCGCACTTCCAGTTGGGGGTGATCCTGCTGGTCCTGATGGTGATCCGTATCGGCGCATGGGCCCGTGCCGAATCGCTGAGGCTGCGACGTCCCGCCGGAGGAACTTGGTGGCGACGCCCCGACCGCATCGTACACATCACGATCTACCTGCTGCTCATCGCGCTGCCCGTGACCGGGTACGTCATCTGGATCTGGATGGGCGCGGACCGCGCGGTGCTGGGAATCGTGGAGTTGCCGGCGCTGTTCGTACCTCCCACCGACGCCAAGACAGGTCGGGCCATAGCCTGGTATGTGCACGTGTACGGCGCCTGGTTGCTCATCGGGCTGGTGGCAGTACATGTGGCCGGGGCCGTCCGGGGCAAACGCTCATGACTTCTGGAAGTATTCGCGCGATGCCAAGTGCCATCCCGTCCATTGTCCCGGGCCGGCTAAGCACCTACTTTCTGGTGTGTGAACGGCGCCAGCCCGATGCCATGCGTCACTCCACTCCGCTGCATCGTGCACTACCTACGTCCAACGAAGGATCATCAGCGTGCTGCCACCCTTGCTTCAAGATGCTTCGCCTGGACGCATGCGCGTCTGGGAATGCCTTCGTTGCGGCAGCCCGGACGCGCTGTCGATAACGAGCCGGGCGATGCTGGCGCTGCCACGCCGCGGCCGGCGATCAATCTGCGGCGTGGCGCCGGATTCGGTGCAGCCGCTGCAGGTGGTCATGGACCTGGCGGAGGCAGGGATCCTGCAGGCCACGGTTGATTCGGTCTTCGACTTCGAAGCGCTCCCGGCTGCGCACGCCAGGGTGTACCGTGGCCGCAAGCGTGGCTGCGTGGTGGTGCGAGGAAGGACGGCATGAGGCGGGTGGCGTTCCGCAGGGGCCTCGCAGGGTGACTGTTCCGGTCTCGCTGCGGAGCATGACGCGTCGCGCGCTGCAGCGACACGCCGCGGGGCTCTTCCTCGGGGCCGCGACACTCCTGGCTGCGGCAAGCGCGGCCGCCGCCGTCGAGGCACAGGCAGCCGCCTCGTCATCCGGCAGCCAAACCGCCCAGGCGCCGGCCCCTGGGCAACTGAGCCTGTCCGCCTGCACGGCGAAAATCTCCGGTGAAACCCGGGACGCCGAGTGCGGCAACCTGCTCGTCCCGGAAGGAAGCGCGACGACGTCCGGGCGCCTGATCACTCTGCCGATCATCAGGATCCGCGCCGAGTCGCCGCGTCCGGCCGAGCCGATCTTCTTCCTCGGCGGTGGACCCGGGCAGAGCAACCTCGGGTTCCGCCCGCCGCCAGAACTGCTGCGACAACACGATTTCGTCATGGTCGGCTATCGCGGCGTGGACGGGTCGACCGTGCTGGACTGCCCCGAAGTGACCCGGGCGATGCGCGGCAAGGGTCCGGACCTGCTGGCCAGCGAAGCGCTGCAACACGTCGGCGACGCCTTCGCGGCCTGCGCCAGGCGACTTTCCAGCGACGGCATCGATCTGTCGGCGTATTCGATGCCCGCCGTCGTGCGCGACATGGAGTTGGCCCGGCAGACCCTGGCATACCTGCGGGTGAATCTGCTGTCCGGCAGCTACGGGACCCGCGTCGCTCAGATTTATGCGCAGCAGCATCCGGAAAGCATCCACCGCTCGGTGATGGTGGCTGCGAATCCGCCCGGCCGCTTCGTCTGGGAGCCTGCCGTGGTCGACCGGCAGCTTGCCGCCTACGGCATGCTGTGCGCCGCCGACACCTACTGCGCGGGGCGCACACCGGACCTGGTGCAAAGCTTGCGCTCGGTCCGCGCCGACATGCCTCGACGTTGGCTGCTCCTTCCGATCGACCCCGGCAAGGTGCGCGTCGCCAGCTTCGCTCTGCTGTTCAATCGCGACACGGCGGCCTTGGTTCTTGATGCCTTCCTCGCGGCCGAGCGCGGCGACCCCAGTGGCCTGGCGCTCCTGTCGCTGGCCTACGACTTTGCCATCCCCTCGATGTTCGTCTGGGGCGACATGGCGGCCAAGGCGGGCGGCGCGGACTTCGACCCCGGCCGCGACTATGCCGTCGAGATGGATCCTCCGGGATCCGCCCTCGGCTCACCTTTATCAAAACTGCTCTGGAGCGCCACCGCGGCCTGGCCGCATGCCCCGCTGGCAGATGAGTATCGGAAGCTCGAGGTTTCGGAGGTGGAAACCCTGGTGCTGAGCGGAAACCTCGATTTCTCCACGCCGGCGGAACACGCGACCGCCGAGCTGCTCCCCTTCCTCACACGCGGCCATCAGGTGATCCTGACTGATCTCGGGCATACGCCGGACCTGCTGACGAGCCAGCGACAGGCCACCCGGCAGCTGCTTTCGACCTTCTATGCGTCCGGGCGCGTGGATGACAGCGGCCTGGCGCACATCGCGATGGACTTTCAGGTGCGCTACGGCCTGCCGCTGCTGGCCAAGCTCGGCCTGGCCGCCTTCGCCCTGCTCGCGGTGATGGCCCTGGCAATCCTCGGCTGGCTGGTGCGGCGCTTCCGCCGGCGCCGACGGTTGGGCGGCCCGCATCAACAACCGTAGCGTTTGGTTGGAATATTCATGACAGCAACTCAGGAAGCTTCGACGAAAAGAACCCAGGCACGACGGTTCGGCCAGGGCGGCCCGATCGTGCTGGCCATCGTTCTGCTCGCTACGCTGGGCGCGATGTCCGGCTGCCAGTCGGTGGTTCGCACCGGAACGATGTGCCGGGTGCGCTTCATGTCACGCCCGACGGGCTGTATGAAGTGATATACGAACTGCCGGAACTGGGTGGGACATACACCGGATGAGTCGCTGCGCGCGTAGAAGGAAGTACATTCGGCACGACCGGTCGGCTCTGGGGCTGTGGGCACGGCGGGACGCGAACGTCCCGCCGAGCCGGGGCCGGAGTAGGGGCGATGGGTAGAACGAAGACCGCACTGGAACTGGAAGAGCCGCATGTCACTGGCGGCAATGTACTCGAGCGCTCGGCGGTCGATGTCGTAATTCGCCATGGCGCCGACGTCGAAGGCGACCCATCGCACTGGTCAGCCGCGGACTTGCAGCGGATTCGTGTCTTGCGCCGCAACACGGTGATCGTTGCCGCGGTGTCTGGAGCAGTTTCGGGCGCGATCATCGGGCTGATCGAGATCATTTCGCGCAGCACGATCTACATTGAAGGCGCTGCATCCGTATGGGACAACTGGAGGTACTGGGTGCTGTACCTGGCCATTGTCGGCGTGGTCAGTGGCATCGAGATTCTGGTGTTGTACTGGCTGGTGCTGCGACGCTCGGCGCGTGTGGCAGCGGTGGCCGGCCTTGGGCTGTCATCGCAGGCGATCGAACGCGTGATCGTGGTCGGCCTTTCGCGGGCGGCGCTGGAGATGCCCAATCCGCGAACCTCGATCTACGGAATCGATCCGTATGCGCGCGTGTCGCGCTGGCAATTGCTCGGCTACACGCTGCTGTACCGGTTGAAGATCGGCGCCACCAGCTTTGTGCTGCGCATTCTGATGCGACGTCTGCTTGCACGCGCGGCCGTGCGTGCCTATATTCCGCTGCTGGCGATCCCGGTGTTCGCGATCTGGAATGCACTCGTGATCGGCTGGGTGATGCGTGAGGTGCAGGTACGTGTGGCGGGGCCGCGGGGAATCGACGATGCCGCTGAACGCCTGGCGATGGTGCTGCCGAATCTGGATGCCGATGGCCGCGAGCTGATCATCCAGGCGGTCGCGGAATCGGCGCAGCGCGCACGTGACGCCCATCCCAACCTGGTGCTGCTGTTCGGGCGCCTGTTTCGCGATCTAGAGTTAGTGCCGGCCGACATCGAGCTGGACTGGGCGCAGGCGTGTCCGCGCGTCGCCGCGCTCGACCCGGCGGCCCGCGACGTCGTGCTGGCGATGACCAGTGCCGCCTGCGCCGTCAGTGGCCGCATTCGTCGCCGTCAGATCGAACTGCTGCGCGAGCTGCACGACGCCTGCGGCCTGGCCCTGGACGTGGCGGCGCTGCACCGGCTGCATCGCGACTTTGTCGATGGCCAGGGATTGCCTCAGGCCCGGCTGGCGGCGGTGTCCGCCGGACCCGTCGCTGCCGCTCCCGGCCAACCCGATCCCGATCGGCACGGCAGCGCCTGAGGGTCGGCGCGGACGCAATGCATCACAATCGGCACGAGTGAAGGGAACTCCCGGTATGAATATGGAAACATCAAAGCGATCGGCAAGGATGTTCCATCTCCTTGGTCGCGCATCCATCCTGTTCGGTCTGTTGTCGATGACGGTCGTCTTCGCGCGGCCGGCCGATGTCCTGCAAGACTGGCTGCAGACCGAGGTGGTCGCGGTGCGGTCGATCGATGCCGCAGACGATGACTTCAGCGATCTGGAATCGTTGGTGGATTCCATAGGCAGGGCTCGCATCGTTCAACTGGGCGAGCCAAGCCATGGCGCAGGAAGCAGCTTCGCGGCGAAGGTGAGGCTTGTGAAGTTTCTGCACCTGCGTATGGGATTCGATGTCCTGGTTTGGGAGTCGGGATTCTACGATCTTGAACGGACCCAGGCGGGCCTTCGTGGAAACGACGACCCGATCAGCGCTGCGCAGCTGGGAATCCTGAAAATATGGTCGGCCAGCGAAGAGTGTCGCCCGCTCTTCGAGCACGCAAAGGCTAGCCAGGCCAGCAACCGTCCGTTGGACATGGCGGGCTTCGACATGCAATTCACGGCAGCGGGTTCGTTCGGGCACTTCGCGGCCGATCTGCGATCATTTGTTCGCTCGGTGCGTGATCCCGTTCTTCGCGCCGATGGGTTGCAAGCGACTGACGATGCGCTTGCCGCGTTCGCCAGCCTGCATGCGTATGTCGAGGCACGCGCCGCCAGATCCACCGAGCTGTCGAAGGCCGGTGCGACCGGCAGTGACCGGGCAGAAGCCATGGCCGCCTGGGAACGCGAGACGGGAACCGCGCTTCGGCCGCGAAAAGGCGCGCTCGATCGGTTGCAGCAGGCGGCGGACCGGCTGTCGAAGATGATCGACCGGCACGATCGCGCATTTGCCGAAGTACATGGCGCCGGACAACGCGGATTCATGGCCCGAGCGATCGCGAACCTGAGCGGTTACGGCGCCAATCTGTACGAGCTATATGGCGTGGATCGTCCGGGAGGTTCGGCTGCGCCTGAGCTTGCCCGCGAGAACCGCCGGGACGCCATCAACGCCGAAAACATGCGCTGGCTAATCGAACATGGCTATGCCGACCGGAAGATCATCGTCTGGGCGCACAACGCTCATGTGATGAACGCATACTACGGATCCGACTGGCAGAGCATCAGCCTGGAGCCACGATCCGACAGCATGAAGCCGACCGGTGTCTTCCTGGCCGACTGGTTCGGCGACGATGTCTATACGATTGGGTTTACAACTTACGCAGGCGAGGATGGCTGGGTAGGCAACCAAGCTGGCACGATCGCCCCCGCCCACGAAGACAGCTTGGAGGCGCGCTTGCATCGGCTCGGAATTCCGTATGCCTTCCTGCATCTGCGCAATGCAGATCAGGTGCAAGACCACCCGTTGCGGCAGCCGCAGATGATGCGCTTGCCGAAATACAAAGAAGAAACAGTACCGGACATCACTCAGCCATACGATGCCATCTTCTATATCGATCAAATGAAGCCTGCAACGCTGATCCGGTGACCAGCAGCACTACACGAGGCTCTCAAGGATGCTCCGAAGCTCGCGCTCGACCCGGCGCCGCAGCGCGCGCTCGATGATCGGACTTCCTATCGCGCGGTACAAGTCGTTATAGTGAGCGGTGATGTCCATGGCGAGTAACGATGATCAGGCCCGGCTTTCACTCGTTCGCTTTCGCTGCAGGTCTCGTTGCGCTGTCTGTGGCCCAGGTGCAAGCGCTTGACGCGAGGGCACAAGGCGCTGCCATGCCACCGCATGAAGATCTGGCCTGTGTGGTCGCGAACGGCGGCTGCGACGCGGTGGTCGGCAACGGTTCCGGCGTGATCTGGATACGCGAAACCGATCCGCCGCCGCCGCCGCTTTCGGACTACGTCGGCAAGACCCTGTGCGTCCGGGCCGGTACCTACAACGGCATCTGGATGGGCAACGTGGTCGCGGCCGAGGATGCGCCGCTGAAGATCGTCAACTGCGGCGGTCAGGTGGTTTCAAAGCCGCCCGTATCCGCGCCTGCGACGCCGATCTCGATCGGGTCCTACAGCCGCTATATCGTGCTCAGCGGAACCGGTTCCACTGCGCACCACTACGGCATCGTCGCCTGGTCGATCCATTCCGAGCGGCACATGATCGATATCTCGGGCGGCGCCTCGGATGTGAAGCTTGAGTACATCGAGGCTCGTGGCGACCCTTCGGGTGGCGTTGCTGCACAGCTCACCGGCGGCACCGGGATTTCCTACAAGACCTACCCGAATTGTTCGACTGGCGAATTCACCGCCAACAACTGGTCGTTGAACAACGTCGATATCCAGCACGTCTATGTCCACGACACCAAACGCGAGGGTCTATATATCGGCCCATCGCACTTCGGCTCGATCGCCGCGAATGGCTACACCCCGGGATGGAACTGCGGTGGCAACGTGGTACTGCCCGAGGCACCGGTGCGCGGCGCCATCATCCGCAACAATATCCTGGAGAACATCGGCAACGATGCGATCCAGCTCAGTGCTGCGATCGACGGATTCGTGGTCGCAGGCAACCGTGTGCGCAACTACGGCTTGCAAGGAGACCAGAGTCATTCGGCGGCAATCCAGATCGGCAGCGGTTCGCAGGGCGTGGTCGACGGCAACTGGATGGAAAATGCCATCCCACGCGCTTCGACTCAGGGCCTGAAACACTCAGGAATGGGAAACACCTGGTTCACCAACAATGTGGTGGTCGGTGCCGGCGATGGCGTGATGCTGCTGCGCAACAGCGACGTCAACGTCGGACTGGATCTGCCCGATCTGCATCTGTACCACAACACCATCATCGGATCGGTGGCGACCGGGATGGTGTACTGGTGCAACTTCAACAAGAACATCTTCGCAGCCAACAACGTGTTCGCAAGCGCGACCGGCGTGGCCCACGTGCCAGGCGGCGAGCAGGGCGACAGCTGTTTCAACCAGACCATGCTCGACGACTACAACGGCTACTTCTCCGATCTTGCGACACCTGATTTCGTGGCGCCGGACACCGGCGACTACACTCCCGCGCTGACCTCGCCGCTGGTCGGTGCCGGCCTCGACCTGGGCGGCCTGGTGACGATCGATTTCCACGGCAGCCCACGGCCCGATCGCCACGACCTGGGCGCGATCATCGCCGACGTCGGGATTTTCACCGATGGTTTCGAGGTGCTTCCTGGATCGGTGCAGAGCAAGAGCTCGTTCCAGGAGTCAGCCTGGTAGAAGCGTTCGCGGCGCAACGGATGCCATCATAATCGAGTGCACCGTTGCCGCTGCGCGACGAACATTGCGATATGGCCGCTACAGCGGGTGGGTGCGACTTTCTTGATTGGCTTCTTCGACCGCCGCGAGGATAGCATCCAGTCGCGAGCGATCCAGGTAGCGACCGTTGACCACTACACCCTCGATGGATCGCGTATGGGCGATGTTCTCCAGCGGATTGGCGCGCAACAGCAGCATGTCGGCGCGGAACCCCGGCGCCAGCTTTCCGGCCTTGAGCTTCATTCGAGCGGCGGGTACGACGGTGGCCGAACGCAGGCTCTGCGCCGGGCTCAGACCAGCCTCGCTCAAGGACCGCAGTTCGTCGTGCAGGGAAAATCCCGGAACCACTCCGGCGGTATTGGCGTCGGTCCCTGCCATTACATGCACACCCTTGTCGCGCATCGCCCGCAGGAGGATGTGGTGCGCCTTGGCGAACGTCGTCCAGTAGGTGGCATGCGCATTGCGCTCCGCCGAACCGGCTTCCGGGCGGACTTCGTAGGCGTTGTTGCCGGGCAGCCAGCCCCTGGACAGCGGTGTTCCCTCGACCAGCCCGGGGTTCGCATACCGCACCTCGATCTCGGCAACCACGTCCGCTGGCGCCACCTTCTGCCGTGCGATGCTCTCAACCAGCCACAAGGATGACACCACGGCAATATCGTGCTCAACCAGCTTCGCGGCGACGTCTTCACTTCGCCTTGCGACGAATTCGAGGTATTCGTCGCCCTTGGCGTTGCTGAAATAGCCAAACTCCGCATTGAGTGCCTTGGCGATTTCCTCGATATGGGCCAGTTCTGATTGCCCGGAGGTCCACAGCGTTTCCAGCGGCACCGACTCCGGCAGGTGTCCGATCAGGGGTATGCCGGACTCCGACGTGGCGCGGGCTATCTCACGATATGCCTCGGCGTTGAGGATGCTGCCGAGCTTGACCGCGTCGTAACCTTGCTCTTTCAGCGATCGGACAACGGCCTGCGCATGCTCGGGCCGGCGGACGTTTATCCGGTTGCGCGTCCAGCGCTGGAAGTGACCGGCAAACCTTCCCCAGCTTTCCAGCTTCTCCGAAGCCACGAACATCCGAGGACCAAGCCGCCCGGCATCGATCTCGTCGCGCCAGACCAGATGATCCGCGTTGCCACTCATCTCGCGGATGCCCGTGACTCCGTTGGCCACGTATACAAGCAGGTCGTTGGGACTTTGCTTGAGATGCACATGGGCATCGACGAGACCGGGAATCAGGTAGTACCCGCTGCCACTGATGACCTTCGCACCACCAGGGACTTCGATCATTTCGCCGATGGCCAGGATTCCACCGCCGTCGAACAGCACCGTCTGGCCGCCGAGCATCGTGTTTCCGTCGGTAGAAAGCACATGCACGTCGGTGATGGCTGTGAGACCGGCTGTCGCTCCGAAGGTCGCGTGGTCGACTCCCGCCGTGCCGACGCCGGCAAAACGTTTGAGCTGATGGTCGACCCAAAGAAGCGAGGCCGCAGACACCACCAGCACGATGACAAGCGAGAGCACGGTCCATTTCTTTACGGTCGCGGCGATGGTCATGCGTTGTCCTAGATCGATTGGGCAAAGATAACAATCAGCGTTTGATTTGGCGCTATGCCAGAAGTCATTCGGCGCAGCAACCGGCAGAAGAACCAGGCCAGCGATAATGGCCGGTCATGGTCCGTCGACCTCGTCCTGATGTCGCCGGTGTCGCGCAATACGCCGCCCGGGAGCTGGGGCGGTAGCAACCGTCCGGACTTGGAGCGGAACCGTCCGGACTTGGAGCGGGGAGGGTCAAAATAACTAGTTGACGCTGTCAATAAAAAAAATGGTTGACGATGGCAAGCATATTGCCACGAGCGTCGCCCAATGCCTGATTCTGCATCGCAAACTGCCGTCGCCCAGATCCGCGCCTTCAACCGCTTCTACACCCAGGTCATCGGCGTACTGGACGAGGGACTGGTGGAAAGCCACTACACCCTGACCGAGGTGCGAATAATGTACGAGTTGGCCCAGCGAGGGGAGGCGACTGCGACTGAACTGGTGCGCGAGCTGGAGCTTGACGCGGGGTATGTCAGCCGGATCCTGGCGCGTTTCGTGCGTGCGCGACTGATCACGCGGGTAGCTTCTCCGCAGGATGGCCGCAGCCGCCTGGTTCGCCTGAGCAAACAGGGTCGCAGTGTCTACGCTCAACTCGATCGGCGCTCGAAGGACAAGGTGGGCGCGCTGATCGCCAAGTTCGACCCGGATGATGTGACCTGCCTGACCGGGGCCATGCATGCCATCCGCGCCGCGCTCGATCCGGAGCCGACGGCGCAGGTCGGCTTCACCCTGCGCGGCCATCGTCCAGGCGACATGGGCTTGATCGTGCACCGTCACGGCGTGCTCTACGCCCGCGAGTATGGCTGGGATGAGCGCTTCGAGGCCCTGGTGGCGCATATCGTCGCCGACTTCGTCCAGCAGTTGAAGCCGCATCGGGAGCGCTGCTGGATCGCCGAGCGCAATGGTGAGTTTCTCGGCTGCGTGTTCCTGGTCGAAAAGGACGAGACCGTGGCCCAGTTGCGCCTTCTGCTGGTCGAACCGCGGGCGCGTGGCCGGGGTGTGGGCAAACGCCTGCTCGACGAATGTCTGCAATTTGCCCGTGTCTGTGGCTATCGCTCGATCATGC
>CAZFUH010000125.1:0-11073 GCA_964522235.1 uncultured Rhodanobacteraceae bacterium | reverse complement strand
TGCCTCGCTGATCCCGCCGGATCCGCCGTTGCAACGCGCGCTGCAAGCGAACTAGCCCCGAATTATTGGTGAACGTTCGTCGCGAGACCGTCGAGACGCCTCTGGAACGCGGCGCGCGGACTGGAAGGCGGCGAAGGCGTAGCCGACACTATGTCGAGCCGACTGGAGGGAGCACGTCGCGTCCCAGCGGATGGATGGGCGGGGGCAGCAGAAGGTCATGAACAATGCGGGCTAGCAACCTGCGGACCTTCGTTGTGCGGTGAGGCGCGGCCGTACGGGGGCGAATGCTAGACTCGCTGGCAATCGTGGAGGCAGCCGCCATGCAGAAGATCATCACCATTCCCCTGATCGCCGTCGCCCTGCTGGGCGCGTGCGCGACCGGTAAACCGAAGGAACGGATCAACCCGCCGACTGTCAGCGTGCAGGAGCTGCGCATCGATGGTGCGATGTGCTCGATCCTGATCCGGGTTCACAACCACTCCAGCGTGGTCATGCGCTACCACCGCCTGCGCTTCGACAGCCTGGAGATCGACGGCCGCCGGCTCGAAGCGCCGGAACTGGCGCCCGATCTGGACGTGCCGCCATACACCGGCGAGCCGTTCCGGCACGAGCTGGCCTGTGACGGCCTGGCCCTCGATGCCAGCGAGCTGGTGTATCGGCTGGACGGGCGTATCGACGCCGACGAACCGCGCGTGCGCAGCTTTCCGTTCACTCATCGCAGCCGCCTGTTGCCCGTTCCGGGCCTGAGCGGCGTCTACCGCTGACCGAGATCCGTCCGTCCGATGAACAACTACCGCGCTCCACTCAATGACATCCGCTTTGTCCTGCATCGGGTTCTGCACGCCGATCACACCCTCGCCAACCTCGCCGCCCATGCCGAAACCAGCGTCGAGATCGTCGATGCGGTCCTGGAAGAAGCCGCCCGCTTCTGCAACGAGGTGATCGGGCCGCTGTATCAGGCCGGCGATCGCGGCTGCCGATTCGACAACGGCGCCGTGATTTCACCGGAAGGCTTCAAGCAGGCTTATCAAGCCTTTGCCGACGGCGGCTGGAGCGGCATCACCGCGCCCGCCGAGGAAGGCGGTCAGGGCCTGCCGTATGTCGTCGACGGCGCGTTCAAGGAAATGCTCGATGGCGCCAATGTCGCCTGGGGCAACTATCCCCTGCTCGGCCACGGCGCAATCGAGGCACTGCGACACCACGGCCAGGAATGGCAGCGCGAGGTGTTCCTGAAGCCCCTGGTCGAAGGCCGCTGGACCGGCACCATGTGTCTGACCGAACCGCACTGCGGCACCGATCTGGGTCTGCTCAAGACCCGCGCCGAGCCGCAGGGTGGCGATCGCTACGCGATCACCGGCCAGAAGATCTTCATCACCGCCGGCGAGCACGACTTCACCGACAACATCCTGCATCTGGTGCTGGCGCGTCTGCCCGATGCCCCGCCTGGCGTGCGTGGCATCTCTCTGTTCGTGGTGCCGAAGCTCAAGGTCGACCGCGACAGCGGCGCGACCGGCGAACGCAATGCCGTGCACTGTGGTTCGATTGAACACAAGATGGGCATCCACGGTTCGGCGACCTGCGTGATGAACTTCGACGGTGCCGAGGGCTGGTTGGTCGGTGAGCCGCATCGCGGCCTGGCAGCGATGTTCACGATGATGAACTCGGCGCGGCTCGCGGTCGGCATCCAGGGACTGGGACTGATCGAGCGTGCCTGGCAGAATGCGCTCGCCTATGCCAATGACCGTCTGCAGATGCGAGCGCCGGGCGCGCCGCGCTATCCGGACAAGCCGGCCGACCCGCTGATCGTCCACCCCGACATCCGCCGCATGCTGCTGACCTGTCGTGCGTTCGCCGAGGGCGGACGCGTGCTCGCCTTGCAGGCGTGTCTGCTCGAGGACATTGCCGCCCATGCCGACGACGCGCGGGAACGCGCCGATGCCGATACCCTGGTCGGCTTTCTGACCCCGATCGTCAAGGGTCTGCTGACCGAACTGGCGAACGAATGTGCATACCACGCTCTGCAGATCTACGGCGGTCACGGCTATATCGCCGAATGGGGCATGGAACAGGTCGCGCGCGACGCCCGCATCACCAGCATCTATGAAGGTACGACCCAGATCCAGGCGCTCGATCTGATTGGTCGCAAGACCCTGATCGCCGGTGGCGCCGGACTGAAACTGCTGCTGGAAAAGATCGGGGCGTTCTGCCGCACCGAGGCCGAGAACCCGGCCGTCATCGACTTGCTGCCGGCACTGACCGATCGCAGCAAACAATGGGCAGATCTGACCCGGCGCATCGGCGAAGCCGCCGCCGCCGATCCGACCGCGGCACCGGCTGCGGCCTACGACTACCTGTACTACAGCGGCTACGTCGCGCTCGCCTGGTGCTGGGCCCGCCGCGTCGCCGCGGCCGAACGTAGCCAGGTCAGCGAAGCGTTCAAGCGTGCCCAGCGCGAGACTGCTCGCTTCTACTTCCAGCGGCTGCTGCCGCGCGCGGACATGCATGCGGCATGCATCGAATCCGGCAGTGGCTCGATCACGGCCCTGGCCGACGAGGACGTCGGCGCCAGCGCCTGATCGCCGGCACTCAACCGGCGGGTCGGTCCAGGTCGATGACCAGGTCGGGTGCGGTGGTCTGGTTCGGGTCGAAACGGATGTGCAGGCGCGCACGGCCGAGCCAGTCACGCGGCAGCAGATAGCCGAGAAAACCATCGGTCGACAGGTGCGCCGAGACCAGCTCGCGCGGTTCTGCGCCGTCAAGCTCGGCGTGTACCGAACGCGGCTGGAGTCCGGCCGGTACGGCGACTTCGACCAGGACCACGGGCGAATCCGGATCGCCGGCTTCCTCGCGCACCTGGTAACCGGCGCCGCGCCAGGCATCGTAAATCAGGCGTGGCGGTTGCAGGACGCCGCCTGTGTCCAGGCCACCGCCGCTCTGCCAGGGTGCCACCAAGGCAGTCAGGGCGATTCCCGCAACTACGCCGGCGGCGAGCGCCCACCAGGCGCCGGGGCGACGACGCCGAACCGGGCGCGGGCGCGAAGTCGACACCGATGGCGCCGCGACCGCGGCGGGCCAATGCGCCAGCGCAGCTGCATCACGCAGATCGCTATCGGCCTCGATCTGGCCGAGCAATTGCGGTTTTTCGAGCGCGTAGGCCTCGAACCAGGCGCATTCGTCGTCATTCAGTCCGCGCTCCAGGTAGCGCTCCAGCCAGGCTTGTTCGAGCCAGGCCGGCAGCGGCTCCGAGAACTGTTGCCCATTCATCGCCTCGCCCCCGTTGCGGCGGCGCTGCCCGCGCCCGTTTCTGGTCCGACCTGCAGCATGATTCACTCCTCTCCGGGCGCCAAGCCCGCGCGCATCAGCAATTCACCAAAGCGTTGGCGGGCACGATGGATCACGCGATGAAAATGTCCGGCCGGAATCCCCAGGGCCCGGCAGACCTCCGACTTGCCCTGCTCCAGCAGGTAGAAACGCTGCAGCAACTCGCGATCGCGCGCCATCGGCAGCTGCGCCAGCAAGCTCTGGAACGCTGCCGACAGGCGCTCGACCTCGATCCGCTCGAATGGCCCGGCCCCGGCATGCGACTGATCTTCGGTGCTCGCGCGTACATGCCGCTGCTCGCGCACGGCGCGCCGACGATATTCGGCGGCAACGGCATGAACCACCGTAGCGCGGACATAGGCCGGAAGTGCCTGCGGATCTTCGATCGCGCCGGCGCGGATCCGCTCAACCAAGGTACACAGCACGTCCTGAGCAATGTCTTCGGCGATCGGATCGTTGGCTCGGCAATGGCGCCGAACCAGCAGGCGGACACCGCGCTCGAACCGACGCAGCACGGCCGCTTCGGCATCGCGATCCCCGGCAGCGACACGCGGCACCAACTCGACCAGGCTGTCCGTGGCATCGATCGACTGTACGACTGCGCTATCCACCTGACTCCCCGGCAGCGACCCCGATCATCCTAACCAGTACACCGGGCTAGAAGCGAATCTTTCCGATCAGCATGTCCTTGAACATCACCCAATCGCCGATCAGGCTGTACACAGGGTGCTTGAACGTGGCCGGACGATTGTGCTCAAAACCAAAATGGCCGACCCAGGCAAAACCGTAGCCGAGCACGGGAACCGTCAGCAGCCACCAGGGGCCGAGCACGCCGAACAGAACCAGGGCCAGCACGACCAGGATCAGGGCGCTGCCGATGAAGTGCAGGCGCCGGCAGGTCCGGTTGCGGTGCTCGGACAGGTAGTACGGATAGAATTCCCGGAAGCTGGCGAAATGAGTATTGACCACCCGCCGAATGCTAGCGCGAGGACGTCCCCGCTGCCAGCCTGAACCCGCGGTTCTTGCTGCAGTCCCGCTGCGCCCGGGGGTTCGTCCGCGTCGACGGCGCAGATGCCATATTTCGCTGCAAGTGCAGCACCAGGACAAGCGTCTGGACATCCTGCTCGTGAACGTTCGGATTCTTGGCCCGTGGTCAGATGAACAATGCGAGCTATGAGTCTCACGACGGACCGCCGTAACGAATGCCGGTAGAAAAGCCGCGCGGCGGATGCCGCGCGGCTCTTGAAGGGACCAGCTACTCGCTTCAGGTCACGGCGCGTCGCATTCCAGCGTCACATCGTCGAGATTGAAGTTCGAATTGCCGCCATTCGGCGACTGGTAGTGGAACCGGATCGTGTGCGAAGCATCGTCGGCAAAGGCGCTCAGATCCACCGTACGCTGGCTATAGCCAGGTTCCGCGGTTCCCGGCTCGGCGATGGTCTCGACGGCATTGCCGTCGACACGCACCTCGAGCGTGGCACCAGTACCAGCGATCGAACCAACCCACAGCCAGAAGTTCAGATGCCTGGGTGCACCCGCAGGGATGACCACGGCCTGCTCAATCCAAGCCGTTTCCGCTGCAGCCGTACCGCCGAGCCAGGCCCAGAAATCACCGGTGCGGGGTCCGGCTGTGCCACCACCGGTGCCGCACAGGCCAGCGTTGCACAACACGCCGCCGAAGGCCGCCGAAAAGTCCGGCCAGAACGGATTGGTGAAGCTGCCACCATCGGTGGCCTCGAAACTCGGATCCTGAAGCAACTGGACCGGCTCGCAGACCGCGACACAATCCGGCAGGCCGGGTGCACACTCGAAGCCGTTGGCGAAGATCAGATCCGGCGGCGGGCCGACGATCGTCGTCGTCGTCGAAGCGGTGTTGTTGCCCGGGTTCGGATCATTGAAATTCGACGAGCTGACCGTGCCATCGGTCTGCACCGTACCACTCGCGGCACCGGCATCGACACTGACATTGACCTGCAGCACAGCGGCGAACGAGTTCACTGGCAGATCCCCGGCCACCAGCTCGCAGGTCACGGTCTGACCCGAGGCGCCGCAGCTCCAGTCACCGGAGCCTTCGATCAGGCCGCCGGATACGAAGCTGAATTCGGCCGGCAGCTCCAGTTCGACCTCGACGTCGGTCGCTGCTGCCGGACCAAAGTTCGCCACCGTCGCGACCAGACTGACGCTGCCGCCGGCAGCGACCGTGCCGGGAACCCCGAACAAGCCCAGTGCAAGATCGGCTTCGGTGCCCAGACCCACGCCGACGACGAACTCGACCGGCACCTCGACCAGCGGCCGTGCCGGATCGTTGCTGAGCACGCACAGGCTGGCGTTGTAGACGCCATCGCTGAGACTGGTCGCATCCAGGGTCACTTCGACCTCGTCGTCCGGACCCCCGGATGGAATCGAGCCGTTGTCGACATCCACCGACAGCCATGGCACATCGGCCGGATCGGAGCAATTGCCGCCGGCGATCGCGACACTGAACGACAGCAGTTCGGCACCATCCTGGACCGCACCGATCGAAGTCGCGGCACCGGTCGACAGGTCGACCGTGAACATCTGGCTGTTGCCGCCACCCAGGTAGCCGGCCCAGTACAGCGTGCCGGTCGAGGCATCGAAGTCCATGTCCTGGGCGAAATTGGCATTGACGCCGAGAGCACCGATGACGCTGCCGGCGCCGCTGGTCTTGTCGATCGCCACCAGCACATCGTCGATGATCTCCACGCCATACATCAGCCCGTCGGGCGAGACGGCGATGGCGATGATGATTCCGCCGGCAGCAATGCCGCCTCCGCTGATCGCTCCGATCAAGGTACCGGTACCGGCGCCGATATTGATCGCCCAGAGCTGGTTGTCGCCCGCCGCAGGCACGAGCACGGCATAGACCGTTCCGGTGGTCCGATCCCAACTTGCACTGGTCCAGGTACCGGTCGCCGGCACGCCCGCCAGCACACCGAGCGTGTTCACCGCTCCGGTACCGGTATCGACATAGCCGTACGCGTTCTGCGCCAGCGTGCCACCTCCGGTCGCAATGAAGAAGTGCTGACTGAAGTCGTTGTCGATGAAGGTCTGGGCAAAAATCGTCCCCGGCCCTGGATCGACAATCGAGGTCAGCGCTCCCGGCACCAGGGCATCGAAGGTGACGTAGTCGCTGCGACTGAAGCCGGTGGTCGTGTACGCCGGCACGGCAAAGCCGCCGCCACGTGCGGCGCTGCGCGAATGCTGATTGCGCGCTTCAGCCTGCGTCAGTTCCATTTTCTCCAACCAGGCCAGATCAACCGGTTCCGCCAACGGCGAGCCACCGCTGCCGCTGCGCACCTGGCGTGGCAAGCTCGGGAAATGCGCACGCGGCGATGCCGCCTCCGGCGCTTCCTCGATTTCCCAGAGCAGGTCGCCAGCACCGGCATTGCCGATGGTCAGCGTGGCCGTCGTGCTGTCGCCCGGATCGGCCGCGGCGCTGATCGAGGTCGGCTCGACGGTGATTTCCGGCGCCAACACGGTCAGTTCGACCGGCAGCACGACCAGTTCGTTGCCGACACTGTCATTGCTGTTGATGCACAGGAATGCCTCATACGTGCCCGGTGCGACGCCATCGGCATCGATCAGAACATCGACCAGACTCGGCGAACCGGACAAGGTGCTCCCGGCATCCGGATTCACCGTCAGCCAGCTGAGCAGGTTCGGATCATCACACGGCTCCGGCGGCGTGATCTTGTGCAAGGTCACCGTGACATCGCTCCAGTCCATCGTTGCCGCGGCGTCGCTGTTCCAGCCGTTGACGAAGGTCAGGGTCCAGTCGCCATCGTCTTCGGCTCCGGGCGGGAACGGCCAGACATCGTCATGCTCGCTGCTGTAGGTGCCGTCGTCGTTCGAGCCGCCACCCTGGAAGTCCCAGTTGTTGAGCGTACAGCCGGGAATCGCGGCACTGAAGCCGCCAACACTGAAACTGCTGCCGTCCGGCCCCTGGATCGTCATGCACATGTCCGAGGCCCAGGAGCTGTTGCCGGTGACGCCGGCGACCGTGCCCTCGAAACTGAAGCCGACGACCCGGCCGCTGGTCAGCACGCCGCCCGGGATCGTGAACACCTGCGGTAGCCCGCCATTGGGCGGCGAGATGACCGTAAAGTTCGGAACCGCCAGCGGCTCATCCAGCAAGGGATCATGCGAGCGCATGCCGGTCGGCAGGCTGTCGGTCTCGATGTCCCAATCCAGGCTGCCGCCGCCGACGTTGGCGATCGTCAGTTCGTCGCTGTCGCTCATGCCGGTGGTGACGGAGAAGCTGAACGAGGCCGGCGCGGTGTCGATGACCGGATCGGTCGGTCCGCCAGAGATTTCGGCAATCTCGACATCGTCGATCATCCAGCGATGGGCATTCGTTCCCATGTACCGGAAGCCGACGCAGATGGTTTCGCCTGCAAAGGCACTGAGATCCAGTTCGACTGGCGTTGCACGCCAAGTAGAGGTACTGCCCGAACCCGGTGAGTCGTCGATCTCGGCCAACTCCACGAAATCGCCATCCCCCGGGACGCAACTGGCCGTGGACACCCACACGCCGCTGTAGCCGTAGTCCTGCATCCACTGGCCGCCATCGAAGAACGACAGCGTCGCCGTGGCCCCGGAGTCGATCGACACCGGGGGCGTAACCAACCAGCCATCCTGGGCAATTGTAACGTTCCAAGCATGGTTGGCCGAGGCGGGTGCGGTGTTGGAGGATGTATCCAATCGCGCCCATTCCGGCGCCTCGGTATCGACGTTGAATCCGGTCCATCCGGTTGGCGGGAAGGTGGCGTCGGTGAAACTTTCGGTCAGCAGGACCGTGGCGCCGCGAACTGGCGCTCTTTTCACTGACGTGTGGGCCTGCGGACGCGCGGCCGTCATGCCGCCATCAACCTGCTTCAGGTCAGTTGCAGCCAATGCCGAGGGCGCCAACATGAAGGCCTGGCTTGTGGATTGCAGTTGCGGCGTAGCCGCGACTGCTTCTGGTACGTACCAGAACGCCTGGCTGCCGACGATCGCGGCGACACCAAGCATCAATGATATTCTGCGCATTCTTATTCTCCCTATATAGTTATAGCTGGATACTACCGATCGCACGAATCAGGCGACGTGCGCGCCGAGCCGACGCCAGACTGCGCTGGCGATCGAAGAGAATTCGAAGATTGCGGGAGGCGCCCGGATACCGTGGCATCTGCCGCGCCGTTGGACTGACAGGCGGCGCCCCGGAGCCGGGAGCGGCCGTCAACGGAAAAATTGCGCGTGAACACCGCCGGTCTGCCTTTGCGGCAGCTGTTACCACAAAAGCCATTGCTACAAGGCTCCTGCTCAAGGTAACGATCTCCCGGGGCGGCCCTGCCGCTCCGATATTGGGGTCCGGTTTGCGGAAGCTAGCAGCGGCGGCGGTGGCCCGCAAGAGGCTGGTCAGCTGGGAATGAGACTGGAGACTCTGCCTGGTTGCGGCCTTGGGGCAGATCTGGAATATCGGCGACGATCCCGATCACAGGCCGGGCGACCTGTGGTCACGGAAACAGGTACAGCGCGCGGAGCACCGCCGCCGCTGGAATCGCACAAGATAAGGCGCCAGCAAAGCGCGGCGCCTGTCGCACAGTGAGTTCAGAAACAACAGTACGGTTGGCTTCGGCAGCTCAGGCGGCCGCAGCCAATGTCGTCGAGGTGCCGGCCTGCTCCAGGGTCACGGCGACGGCGTGCACCACCGCGGCGATGCGAACTGCACTCTGCACGCCCTGGGCATTGACGCCATGCTGGCGCACGGTCTTTTCGTGCGAATCCAGGCAGGCGCCGCAGCCGTTGATCGCCGAGACCGCAAGCGCGGCCAGCTCGAACGTGGCCTTGTCGATACCGGGATTGGCCATCACGTTCATGCGCAGTCCGGCGCGCAGCGTCGCGTATTCCTGATTCTCGACCAGGTGGGTGAAGCGGTAGTAGACATTGGTCATCGCCATCATCGCCGCTGCGGCGCGGGCGCCGGCGAGCTCGGCCGGCGCAAGCTTCTCGGCGGCATAGGCCTCGAGCGCTGCTGTCAGCGGCGCGTACCGTGCGGCGGCAGCGCTGGCCAACGCGATGGCGCGAATCTGCCTGCCATCCAGACCCGGGGCGCCGGTCTCCGCGAGCACGCTATCGAGGTTCAGGCGCAGGTCCTTGGCGTAGTCCGGCAGCGCGGACTTGATTTCGTTCAGTGTCGTCATGGGATAACTCCAGTTCGGCGGTCGGGTCCGATCGGCCCGCCCTGCACGCAGGGCGGGCACCAGGAATCCGGAAGCCAGGATCAGGCGACCTTGAGGGTCTCTTCGCCCTTGCTCCAATTGCACGGGCACAGCTCATCGGTCTGCAGTGCGTCGAGCACGCGCAGCACTTCCTGCGGGTTGCGACCGACGCTGAGATCGGTGACGTAGACGAAACGAATGATGCCATCCGGATCGACGATGAAGGTCGCGCGCTGGGCCACGCCCTCGTTCTTGTCCAGGATGCCCAGGGCGCTGGTCAACTCGCGCTTGACGTCGGCCAGCATCGGGAACGGCAGATCGTTCAGATCCTTGTGATGGGTGCGCCAGGCGTGATGCACGAACTCGCTGTCGGTCGAACCGGTCAGGATCTGCGCGTCACGATCGACGAACTGCTGGTTGACCTCGGCAAAGCCGGTGATCTCGGTCGGGCAGACGAAGGTGAAGTCCTTCGGGTAGAAGAACACGACCAGCCACTTGCCCTTGTAGGTGTCGTTGTCGATCTCGGTGAAGGCGTTCTTGAGATCGGTGCTGACGGTTGCGGTGACCTTGAATTGAGGAAACTTTTCGCCCACGGAAAGCATGACAACTCCTTGAGTTTGGTGGATGGGTTATGAAGATGCCGCCCCGGCCACTGGAGTCGGATCGGCAATAGGAAAACCGGATTCAGCGTCGCCGTGCCAAGCCGCAGATCGACGCTATTGCAATGCATCATAGCGGCCGGAAGATCATCGCTCCAATGAATGGTTGCAATCGCATTCATTCACAGCTTCAATGACGCCATGAACCTGCGGGATCTGCGCTACCTCGTCGCCCTGGCCGACCACCGGCACTTCGGCCGCGCCGCCGAAGCCAGTTTCGTCAGCCAGCCAACGCTCTCGACCCAGATCAAGAAACTGGAGGAAGAGCTTGGCGCGGAGCTGTTCGAGCGCAGCCCGCGTCAGGTCATGCTCACCGAGGTCGGTCGCAGCGTCGTCGAGCGGGCGCGGATCGTGCTGCGCGAGGCCGAGCTGATCCGGGACATCGCCCGTCGCAACCATGATCCGGAATCCGGCAGTCTACGCATCGGCCTGTTTCCGACCCTGGGACCCTACCTGCTGCCGCATGTCGTTCAACGCGTGCGCAAACGCTACCCGCGACTGGAACTGCTCCTGATCGAGGAAAAGACCGAAGAAGTATTGCGCGGCCTGCGTGACGGCAGCCTGGATGTCGGTGTGGTCGCCCTGCCGGTACATGACGATCAGTTGCAGGAGACCTTGTTGTTCGAGGAGCCGTTCGTGCTTGCGGTGCCAACCAGCCATTCCCTGGCGGCCAGCCCCGGACCGGTATCGGCCGACGTGATCGAGGGGGAGAGCGTGTTGCTGCTGGAGGACGGCCACTGCCTTCGTGACCAGGCGCTGGAGGTCTGCCGGCTGGCCGGGACTGCCGAACGCAGTGGATTTCGCGCGACCAGCCTGGAAACCCTTCGACAGATGGTCGCCGCCGGCGTCGGCATCACCCTGCTGCCATTGCT
>CAZFUH010000124.1:0-11143 GCA_964522235.1 uncultured Rhodanobacteraceae bacterium | reverse complement strand
TCGAACGTTTCTGCCGCCCAGGCTCCTAGCGTCCATGTTCGACATCGTCCTGTTTCAGCCTGAGATTCCGCCGAACACCGGCAATATCATCCGTCTGTGCGCGAATGCCGGCGCGCGCCTGCACCTGATCGAGCCGTTGGGCTTTCAGCTCGACGACGCCCGCTTGCGTCGAGCCGGTCTGGACTATCACGAGTACACATCGGTAACGCTCCATGCCACGCTCGCCGACTATGTCGACGCCTTGGCGCCGCCGCGACTGTTCGCGTTCAGCACCCGAGGCACGGCGCGCTACGACACCATCGCCTACCGGCCCGGCGACGCCTTGGTGTTTGGTCCGGAAACCCGCGGCCTACCCGCGGACGCACTTGCCGCGGTCCCCGAGTCACGCCGGCTGCGGCTGCCCCTGGTGGCCGGAAATCGCAGCCTGAATCTATCCAACGCCGTCGCCGTGGCGCTGTTCGAGGCCTGGCGTCAGCACGATTTCGCGGGCGGCGGCTGAGCGTGTGAATTGCAACTGAAACCGCGCCTTCGTTCATGTCCGGTCGGTTAAGCTCGCCTTTACAATCGTTGTTCGCATGCCCTTGCAACGCAACGGCAGACCGGTCATCCATACCTATTCCAAGGAGCGCCCCATGAGTCGCAACACCCTGTTCCTCGCCCTGGCCTTGTCGCTGCCGGCCGGCAGCGCCCTGGCCCAGGGCGCTTCGGCGACCGGCATCAGCTGGTCGTATTTCGATTTCGGTGTGCAGCACGTCAATCCGGACGAGAATTCGCTGGACAGCAGCCTTGGCCCGCTGGTGCGTGGTTCCGGCATGATCAACGAAAACTGGCATGTGTTCCTCGGCTGGAATCGAGCCAAGATGGACGGTTCACGCGATTTCATCGGCGACGGCGACGTGCCGGGCGTTATTTCGGTCGACAGCGACTTCGATCGCTTTCATGTCGGAATCGGCTACAACATGGTCATCGGCAACAGTACCGATCTGTTCACCCGGGTCGCCTGGGAACGTGCCGGCAGCGCCGATTTCCTGGTCACGGTCGGTGATCAGAGCTTCGACGCAAAGTTGGAGAAAACCGACGGCTATTCGGTCGAGGTCGGATTGCGCAACGCCTTTTCGCCGCGCTTCGAGGGCGGTGCTTCGGTGCGCTACACCACTCTCGATGATCCCGAGGTGCGTCTGGCCGGGCAGACCGTCGCGACCACCAGCCTGGTAAGCGACAGCGTCACCTCGGTGATCTTGCAGGGGCAGTTCAAGTTCCGCGAAGGCTGGGGCGTCGTCGGCGAAGCCGACATCAATTCCGAATACCAGTCACTGTACGTCGGCGCCCGGCTCAGCTATTGAGGCGAAGCGTGAGAAACGAGAAGTGAGAAGCGAGTCAGCCTGCTTGGCGTCGCGACCGTTTGGTCTCTTGCTTCTCGTTTCCGAGTGTCTTGGACCGCAGATCAGAACTCGCTCTTGGGCTCGTCGCGCGCGAGCAGCAGATGCACGCCTTCCTCGGGCGTGATCTCCTCCAGCAAGGTGCGCTCGACCAGTTCGCTGATCGGTAGTTCCACGTCATGCCGCCGCGCCAGGCGCATGACTTCCTGAGCGGTTTGCAGGCTCTCGACCACTTGCCCGATGCCGGCGACCGCCTCGCTCAGGCGCTGTCCGCGGCCCAGAGCCAAGCCGAGACGGCGATTGCGTGACAGGTCGCCGGTACAGGTCAGCACCAGGTCGCCAAGCCCAGCCAGGCCCATGACCGTTTCCGACCGGCCGCCGAGCGCCAGATTCAGACGCAGCATCTCGGCAAGGCCCCGGGTGATCAGGCCGGCGCGGGCGTTCAGGCCCATGTTCATTCCGTCGGCAACGCCGACCGCGACTGCGAGCACGTTCTTCATCGCACCGCCGAGTCCGGCGCCGACCAGATCCGAGCCGGTATAGGCCCGAAACATCGGGCTGTGCAATTCCGTGGCGATCACGGCTGCGAAATCATCGTGGTCGGAATGCACGGTGATCGCGGTCGGCAATCCCTGCGCAACCTCGCGCGCGAAGGAAGGGCCGGTGACCGCGGCCAGCGCCCGGTCCGGGCCAAGCACCTGCGCCGCCACTTCATGCAGAAATCGACCGGTGCCGGGCTCGAAGCCCTTGGTCGCCCAGGCCAGACCAGCATCGTCCGGCAACAACGTGCGCAATTCGCGCAGCAGTTCGGCGAAGCCGTGGCTGGGGGTTACGACCAGGGCCAGCCGGCAGCCGGCAACGGCGCGGTCGAGCCGAGACTCGAAGCGCAATCCGGAGGGAAGATCGACTTCCGGCAGGTACCGGTCATTGCGCCCGCTGGCCGCCATCGCCGCGATCTGTTCCGGATCGCGGCCCCACAGAACCGTATCGTGATGATTTCGGGCCAGCAGGCTCGCCAGGGCCGTACCCCAGGAGCCGGCGCCGAGAACGGCGATCGACCGCTGCTCGGCGGACATGATCAGATCAAGGCCGCGCTGGCGCTCAGGCGTTGCCGACCGGAGGCTGCTGCTCCAGGGTCTGACCTTCGGCGCGGCGACGCATGGTCTCGGCGTACAACTGGTCGAAGTTGATCGGTTGCAGCACGAACGGCGGGAAACCACCGTTCATGACCAGATCGCTGATCGCACTGCGTGCGTATGGGAACAGGGTCTGTGGGCAGTAGGTGCCGAGCACGGCCTGGGTGCCGTTCTGGTCAAAGCCCTCGAGACCGAAAATGCCGGCCTGCTTGACCTCGGCCAGGAAGATCGTCTTGTCGTTCAGCTCGCAGGTCAGGGTGACGCCGAGCACCACTTCGTACAGGTTTTCGGCGAACGGGTTGACCCGCTGGTTCAATTCCAGCTTGAACTGCGGCTGGCCCTGTTCCTGGAATACCTGTGGTGATCCGGGCACCTCGAACGAGGCATCCTTCAGATAGATCTTCTGGATGCTGAGCTGGGCGGAAGCGGCGGGCTCGGCGCCGGCCTGACCGTTGCCGGCCTGGGGTTCGTTGGCCATGTGGAACTCCTAAGGGGAAGGGAATCGGCTGCAGGAAACCAGTGATTATCCCACAGACCAGGTGACGTGGCCCCGGCGCCGGGCGAAATCAAGTCCGATTCAGGCGCGACCGCCGACCAGGGGCAGCTCCGCCTTGTGCCATTCGAAGATGCCGCCGCCGAGAACATGGGCGCGGGTGAAACCGGCCTTGACCAGGCGCCTGGCGGCTGCTCCGGACGCCATGCCGTTGCGACAGACCAGCACCACCGGCCGCTCCTTCACCTTGGCCAGATCCTTGTGTTCCGGGTCGAACTGGCTCGGTGCGACATGCCGGCTGCCCGGGATGTGCGCCTTCTCGAACTCGGCCTGGGCGCTGAGGTCGACAACCAGGGCGTTCTCGCGGTTGATCAGCAAGGTCAGCTCGGCCGGAGTCACCTCGCGGTAGCCGCGGGTGAAGCGGCCGATCAGGCTGACGACGAGGAACACCGTGAGGCCGACGAAGGCGACGACCAGGAACAGGTGTTCGGCAATGAATTCGGGAAGTCGTTCCATGAGGCGCGCGATTATCCGTGAAGCCGGCGGTCGCCGCCAGTCCGAGTTGTCTGCTCAGTTCTGGCGCTGGTCCAGATCGGGCAGACCGGATTCCAGCCACCAGCGCTTGGCGTCCTTGTCGAAGCGCCAGATCTCGCGATCGACGACGACGAAACTGGTCTGGGTATGGCGATTGGTGAACTCGATCTGCGCAAACTGAACGATCGAACCATCCGGCTGCGGTTCCTGCCCGCGCGTCCGGTAGCCGGCGACCCGCAGCTGGCGCCAACGGTCCAGCTCCATTTCTTCCGGGGGTGAGGCCACCAGAACGGTCGGCTCATGGAATGCCAGGATCTGTTCGATGTCCCCCCAGCGCACGGCGGCAGCGTAGTGGTACAGCGTCTGCTCAAACTTGCGCTTCTCGCTGGCTACGCCGGCACAGCCGGTCACAGTCAGGGCCAGCACGGCCAGGAATGCACGCATGGTCATGGTCGTTCCTATGTTGAGAGTTGACTGGCAGCATGTCGATTCTGGCAGAACTCGACCCTCTGCGTGGGCCGGATCAGACGCCGTCGGCCGGCGTCGCCTTGCGCCGCGCGGGATCGATGGCGACGAAGCGGGCGGACATTCTTGCTGCGACCGTGCCGTCGTCGAGGCGACATTCGGCGCGGGCCACTGTACGGGAGCGGCCGCGCGTGGCGTAGGCGGCAGCAAAACCGAGTCCATTGTCGCCGTCGTCCAACCACGCGATGACCACAAGCGACTGCCAGACCGGGGCCAGATAGCGGACTTCGCTGTCTTGAACATAGACCTCGGCGCCGTCTCCGCGCTCGCCCAGGCCGAGCACGGCGCAGCCCCACCCGGCCAGGGTCATCAAGCTGGCCAGGCTGCCTCCGAACGCGCAACCTTTGTCGTTGCGATTGGCGGCGAGCGGCGCCTGCAGCGACAGTCGATCGTGCTCGTAGCCGGTCAGCCGCAGTTGCATGGCGCGAGCAAGCGGTATCGTGTCGAGCAGGTGTTGTTCGAGTTCGGGCGGCGTCATCTGCGGCTCAGTTCGGGTTGCGGGTCGGGAGGGTGCGGTCACGACGGCGTGACGTCAAGCCGAGCAGTATTTTTCTACCTTGGCGGCGACAATGGCGCGATGAACACGGAAGCGAGCAACAACGACGATCGGCGCGGCAGGCGAACTGCTGCGCTGGCAGGTCGGCAAGTATTCACCTTGCGCCCGGCCGACGATTCGCGCGCGCTCCTGCGGCGCTTGCGGGCAAGTGGCGCCGAGGCGCGCAACCTGCCGGTACTTCGGCTGTACGGCGAGCCGGCCTCAGAGCGGCTGGCGATCGCGTTGAAGCGCATGCGCGCCGACGATCGCTGGCTGTTCAGCAGCCCGGTCGCGGTCCGTCACGCGGCACGAATCGATGCCGAGCTGGGCGGCCGCTTGTTCGGAAGCGGCGCGATCCTTGCGCCTGCCGCGCGCGCTGGCCGGGTCTTTGCACCCGGTCCGGGCACGGCCCGGGCCTTGGCACGCCTGGGGGTCTCCGGCGCACGATCGCCGATCGAGCGGTTCGATAGCGAGGGCGTGCTGGCACTGTCTGAGCTGGCAGCACCGCTGTCGGGTGCGCTCCATCTGGTGGCCGCGCCAGGAGGCCGGGGCTTGCTGGCACGGACGCTTGCCGAGCGCGGCGCCCGTGTCGAGCCGGTCTGGGTCTACCGCCGCGAGTCGGTGTCGTTGCCGGCACGGTTGCACGCCGCGCTCGAGGCGGCGACACGACCGCTGCTGCTCGCCAGCAGTCAGGCTGCGCTGCACGCCCTGATCGCAGACCTGCATCCAGACCTGCTGCGCCGATTGCGTGCGCACGCGGGCCTCGTCGTTGCCAGTCCGCGCTTGGCCGAACAGGCGCAACAACTCGGTTTCGAGTGCGTTCGGGTCGCGGCATCGGCACGGCCGGAAGCGCTGGTAGCGGCCGCGATCGAACTGCCCGGGGCATGATTCAGGTAGCATGCGGACATGAGCGAACGCGACGAAATCACAACTCAGGATGCCGTTGATCCGGCCGATCTTGAACCGTCGGTTGCCCGTGCGCAGACGCCGGTCGCAGCAAGACAGCGTTCCGGGGCAACCGCGTTGGCCCTGCTGTTGGCCTTGCTCGCTGCAGGCTTGGCCGGATACGCCGCTTGGCGAGTGCTCTTGATTGAGCGCGGCAACGACTATGGGTATGCCGATGTGCTCCAGCGCCTGGAGGCCTTCCAAACACGTCTCACCGAAGCCGAGCGGCGCAGCGCGCGCAGCCACGAGTTGGCCGGAACACTGCGTGAGCAGCTGACCGAGAACGAGCGTCTGCACGAGCGGCTGCGCGAGGATCTGCTCGCCCAGAACGAACGCAGCGGACGCATGGAGGCGCTGCTGGCAAGGCTTTCGCGCGAGCGCGGCAGCGCCGGAGAGCAGTTGGCACTGAACGACGCCAGCCTGCTTCTGTCACAGGCGCAGGCACGACTGGACCTGTTTGGCGACCGCCACGGCGCCATGGCGGCCCTGGCTCTGGCCGAGCAATCACTGGCGCGGGCCGGCGGTGGCCAAGCCGATGTCCGCGCCGCGGTCGCTGATGCCCGCGCCGCACTGGCCGCCGATGCCCGACCGGCGACATCGGTTCTGCTCGCCGAGCTGGACGCGATCGCCGCCGTGGTCGATGCCGCGCCACTGCGGGTCGAGCGCGCAGGCGCCGGCGCCACCGTTGTCGAGGACAAGAGCTGGTGGGGGCGGCAGTTCGAGCGCTTCGATCAGCTGGTGACGATTCGCCGCGTCGACGAAGACGAGTTGAACTTCGCGCCGACCAAGGATGCTGCCCGCCGAGCGATCGACCGGGCTCGACTGGCCGTGCTCGAGCACAGCCATGGGCCGCTGCCGGGTTTGCTTGCCGCCGCCCGCAATTCCCTGCTCGCGTGCTGCGAAGCCGAGGCGATCCAGGATGCCGCGGCACGCTTGCAGCAGCTGGCCGGTTTGAACTGGAACGCGGCGACGCCGGACCTGGGGGCACTGCGAGAGCGCCTGGACAATCGCGTACAGATCGAGCAGATGCCGCCACCCGAGCCCAGACCGATGTTGCAATCGCCGGCCGAAGCCGGCGACGAAGCGCCAGCCGAGGAGGACGCGGCATGAACATGAAGTGGTTTTTGCGCATCGTCCTGATCCTGGCGGTGTTGATCCTGGGTGCACTGGGCTGGCAGTGGCTGGCCGCTGATCCGGGTTTCGTGCAGCTGCGGTTGCGCGGCTACATCGTCGAAACCACGGCGATCGTCGCGGTTGCCTTCCTGCTGCTGGGACTGGCCACGTTCTGGCTGCTGCTCTGGCTGCTGCGCGCGCCGGTGCACTGGCTGGCAGGTCGGCGAAGGCAACGGGCCCGGCACGCATTCGCCCAGGCCGAGCTGCGCCTGCGCGAGGGCTTGTGGCTGAAGGCCGAAAAACTGTTCTTGCGCGCCGCCGACGATCCGGATTTCCGCATCCCGTCCCTGCTGGAAGCGGCCCAGGCTGCGCACACTCGCGGTGACCCGGTTCAGGCGCAGACGCATCTGGCGCGCCTGGACGGTGACGCCGAGGGCCGGCGGCTTGTGCAATTGGAACGTGCGCGCGAGGCATTGGCCGGCGACCGGCCGGAAGAGGCCCTGGCCCTGCTGGCGGGCCTGGAGCCGCTACCGCCCAGCGCCTGTCTGCTGCGAATCGACGCTCTGTGCGCGGCCCATCGGGCTGCCGAAGCCCTGGCCGAGTTGCCGGTTCTGCAGCGCACACAACTGCTGGACGGTCCGCGCTATGCCCAGATCGAATTGGCGGTCGCTCAGCAAGCGCTGTCGGAAGCGCCCAATGGCGATGCATTGGAGCGGGTCTGGGGCGCGCTGAGCAAGACGCACAAGCGGACCACGGCAATCGTCACCGCCTACGTCGAGCGGGCACAGATTCTGGTCACCGGTGAGCCAGCGGCCATGATCGAGACCCAGCTCAAGCATGACTGGGACGAACACCTGGTGCGCCTGTACGGCCGTCTTGAACAACCCGAACCGGCCCGGCGCATTCGCCAGGCCGAGTATTGGCTGGCCGGTCATGCCGACAGCGTCGGCCTGAACGTCGCCTTGGGTCGACTCTGTCTGCGCGAAGGCCAGGCCGGCAAGGCCGAGGACTATCTCAGTCATGCCCTGAGCCTGGCCCATGACGCCGAAGCCTGGGAGCTGCTCGCCGAAGCCTACGGCCGGCAGCAGCCCGAGCGTGCGCGCGTGGCACTGCTCAACGCGTTGCGCAGCCGGCGTGGCGAGCCGGCGCTGAATCTGCCCGGCGGTAGCGGGCGCGGCGAACATCTGGGTCTGTTCGCTGTCGCCGAAGAGCGTAGCGAGCACGGTGTGCCGCGATTGCCGCCCGGTGCTGACGAGGCCGGTTGAATCACTCCCAAGGAGTTGTTGCGATGACGCTCGCCGAATGGTGCATCCTGGCCGCGATCGTGTTGCCCTACGCCTGGATCGGGGTCGCCAAGTTCAGTCGCGGCGGCGCCGGCCGCTACGACAACCACGCGCCACGCGAATACCTGAGCCGGGTCCAGGGTCGGGCCGCACGCGCGAACTGGGCCCAGCTCAACGCCTGGGAGGCGCTGGCACCGTTCATCGCCGCCGTGCTGATCGCCGAGAAGACCGGCGTTGCCCAGGGCACGGTCGATACGCTGGCGATCGCCTTCATCGTTGCCCGGGTATTGCATGGCCTGTTCTACCTCGCTGACCAGGCGATGCTGCGCAGCGCCGCCTGGAGTGTCGGATTCGGCATCGTCATCGCCTTGTTCGTGCTTGCCGCCCGCGTCTGAATTGACGCCGTGGATCAGGGCGACGCCGACCGTCGTCGGCCTCGCCCAAACGGTATCGGCGGGACCATGGAGTCTTCGCGTCGAGACCGGAACGGGTGCGACTTTTTGATGCAGCCGCCTTGTACCTGAGCGCAAATCTCCTCTGGTAGTATGGACGACAGTAGATTTACAGGATTTATTTATGCCAACCGCAAGCGTCCTGTTCGCCACGTACAACGAGCCGAAATGGCTGGAGCTGGTTCTGTGGGGCTACGCCGCCCAGAACCATCCGGATCAATTTGAAGTGATTGTCGTTGACGATGGTTCGGGCCCGGAAACGCGGGCATGCATCGAACGTCTCCGGCCGCAGATGCCATTTCGCCTGCGTCATTTTTGGCAGCCGGACGAGGGCTACCAGAAATGCAAGGCGATGAACCGGGGCATTCTGCTCGCCGAGTCCGACTACTTGATCTTCACCGATGGCGATTGCATTCCGCGGCGCGACTTCGTCGATCAGCATCTGCTTCGGCGCCGTCCGGGGCGATATCTGAGCGGTGGTTACTGCAAGCTGCCTCTGGGCCTCTCACAATTGATCACGCCCGCTGATGTTCTTGCCGGACGCAGTACCGACTACCAGTGGCTGGCAAGAAACGGCCTGGAGCGGCATTCGTTGAAGTTGCGCCTGGAAAGCCGTTGGGCTCAGAACCTGATGAACCTGCTGACGCCGGTGAGGCCACGCTTCCACGGTCACAATTCCTCGGCCTGGAAGCAGGACATCTTGCGGGTCAACGGATGGGATGAGCGTATGCAGTACGGCGGACAAGATCTGGAGTTGGGTGAGCGCCTGAACAATGCCGGAGTCCGCGGCAAGACGGTGCGCCACTCAGCGATCTGCGTTCATTTGGAGCATCCTCGAGGGTATCTCAAGCCAGGCATGCGCGAGGCGAATGATTTAATTCGTAAACAAACACATTCTCAGCGCAAGACTCGAACGGAGTACGGCATCGATCTGCACTTGCAGGAAGAACTGCAAACTGACGCTCCGGAAAGCGCGGCAATCCTTCCCGGAACTGACGCCCGTTTGCCCCCAGAGCAGGCAGTCGTACAATCCGAATACGCAAGCACGCCTTGAGTTTTTCCAGCCAGCTCTTGGCCACTCGTTCTGAACATCGCGTCCGGAAAGCCGGATGCGCTTGCCGGCGTCCTTGCGAGGCATTCGAGACTTGCTGACACGGCCGAAGCCGACCGGGCTGCAACGGCGCCGTTTCGCCTCGAACGCTTCTGCCGTGCCGGCTCCTGGGTGTGTCATGTGCACTGGCCTCGGCTATCCTGAGCTGTCTCGTTTTCGCAACGGAACCACGCCATGCAATCCGGGCATGTACTCGTCGTCGACGACGAGGCTGACATCCGCACCCTGATCCAGGACGTCCTCGCCGACGAGGGCTATCGCGTGGTCACGGCCGACAGCGCCGAGGCGGCGCGGGCCAGCGCCCGCCGGGAGCGCCCCTCCCTGGTGCTGCTGGACATCTGGATGCCCGGCGAGGACGGCCTCAGTCTGCTCAAGAGCTGGGCCGAGCCGGGTCTGGACTTCCCGGTCGTGATCATGTCCGGCCATGGCACGATCGAGACCGCCGTCGAGGCGACCCGGCTCGGCGCCTGGGACTTCATCGAAAAGCCGATCGCGTTGGCGAAGCTGCTGCTGACGATCGAGCGCGCACTGGAGTCCAATCGCCTGCGTGAGGAAAACGCCGGTCTGCGTGCGCAAAGCACCTGGCCGAATGAGCCGGTCGGCAGCAGCGCTGCGATGCAGGCGCTGCGTGGCCAGTTCGAACGGCTGCTGTCGCATCCGGCGCCCTTGCTGCTGCTCGGCGAAGCCGGCTGCGGCAAGGAAGGGCTGGCTCGCTGGCTGCATGCACGGGGCCCTCGCCGGCATGGGCCGTTTGTCGCGCTATCGCCCTCGGCCTTGCCCGACGAGGGTGTGGCTGCAGCTTTGCTCGGTCGCGAGAACGGCGGCATCGAACCCGGACCGGTTGAGCGCGCCCACAGCGGCACCCTGTATCTGGATGAGTTCCTCGATCTGGACCTCGAAGCGCAAGGATTGCTGGCCGATATTCTCGCTCGCGGCGAGCTGGTCCGGGTCGGCGCCAGCGAGCCGCTGCGCTTTGATGTCCGGGTCATCGCCGCTTGCAGCCAGCCGCCTCAGCCGCGCCTGGAGCGTGGCACCCTGCGTGAGGATCTGTTTTTCCTGCTCAACGTCGTGCCGGTGCAATTGCCGCCGTTGCGCGAGCGCAGCGAAGATCTGCCGGATTTGCTTGCGTACTACGCCGACTTCTATGCCAGTCGCGACCGCGTGGCGTATCGACGCTTTCCGGTCGCCGTGCAGAACCGCCTCCGGCAGCATGGCTGGCCCGGCAATCTGCGGGAACTGCGCAATCTGGTACAGCGGGTATTGCTGCTCGGCGGTGGCGACGAGGTCGGTCTGGCCGAGATCGATGCCGCGCTCGCGAGCGCTCCGCCAATCGGGCGCGCCGGAACCGGCGCCACGGCGCTGGAGGTCGATCTCAGCAAACCCTTGCGCGAGGCGCGGGAGGAGTTCGAGCGTCTGTATCTGCAGCACAATCTGCGCGAGGCCGGTGGCAGCGTCGGCAAGCTGGCCGGCTTGTGTGGCCTGGAGCGCACCCACCTGTACCGCAAACTCAAGGATCTGGGCATCGATGTGCGCGCGTGGGCGGATGGCTAGTGTAGTGCGTCGCTATTGGCGGCACTTTCAGCGGGTCAGCAAAGGGCCAGCCGCAAGACGCGCTTTCGAAGGCAGGGTGGGGCCCT
>CAZFUH010000123.1:0-11175 GCA_964522235.1 uncultured Rhodanobacteraceae bacterium | reverse complement strand
GGTCGCGCAGGTCGATGATCGGGCCGGGCACGTCGCTGACGCCGCCGACGAAGATCCGGCGCGGGGTGACATTGCGACCGTAGATGGTCTGGTTGGCGCGATGGTCGATCCGGATCACGCTGCCGTCCAGGGCGACGCCGGCGAACAGGCCACGGCTGCGGGAATAGGCATAGATCTCGGCGCGGAACCGACCGTCGGTCGAAGCCTGGGCGTTTCGTCCGACCGGACCGGCAGCGACCGAAGCATCGGCACCAATCGTGAACTTGCCGTTGACGATGGTGTCGACGCCGCGCTCACTGCGGAACACCAGGATGACGTCGGTCGACTGCACGCCGGCCTGCCAGCCGACACTGCCACCGGTCAGCTTGATGAAGGTCGGGTTGCTCCAGACACCTTCCGGCGTCTTGACCGAAAGCAGACCGCTGCCATGGCGGCCGCCGAAAATCAGGCCGGCCTTGATCACATCGGGAATGATCGCGATCGCGTGGGCATCGCGCAGCAACGCCTCCGGAATCGCGCTCTCCGGCATCTGCATGACTTCGGCGAGCACCTGGGTAGCGGTTTCGGCGCGTGCCAGCAGTTTCGGGCTGGCCCAGGCCGGTGCCGCACCGAGCCACAGCGAGGCGAGTATCACGAACAGCGTGCGAACCATGCGGAAGCTCCTTGGCGAACAGCCAGGACTATGACGAATCGAGGGTTGACCGCGGGTTAATGGCGGTCGGCGGCCGATCGCGCCGGTTCAGCCGCTCCGATGCCGATGCCAGGCCAGGGCCAGCACGGTCAGGATCAGCATCATCAGCGCGTATGGTGAATTGACCGGTACCGCGGCGGCGTCGTCGGTACCGCGAGGCGGCGGCGGCGGGCTCGTGCTGCAATTGGTCGGCGCCAGCGCCAGGCTCTTGACGCCGACAATCGTGGTCGCGCCCAGGGTTGCGGCGCCAGTCTCCGTATCGATGCGCAGAATCTGGCTGGGCTGCGGCTGACCATTCGCGAGAATCGTGCCGACGGCCCACAGCGCTCCGGTTGACGAGGTGTCCAGGCCGGCATTGGCCAGACTGACGTCGATGCCAAAGCGCCCGATCAGGCTCGCCGTTCCGTGCTCGGGATCGATCCGGTACAAGCCTTCATCGCCGTTGATGCCGATGCCGTAGATGATGTCGCGGTAGGCAGCGATGTCGCCAATGCGCACGCCGAGTTGGCCTTCGCCGCCGACCGCGGTGGCCTCGCCGCTGAGCTTGTCGATGCGATACAGGGTTCGTCGGTTCGCTGAACTCATCAGCAGGTTGCCGGAGCAGTCGAAGGTCAGGCCGGGATCCAGCTCGACGCCGTCCAAGCCCAGGCGCAGATTGTCGACGTTCCGACTCGGGGTCACCGCGGCACCGGTGGTTGTCGAGACATAGACCAGGGAATTGGTCGCGTCATTGACGCCATACAGGAATGAACTGGTCTCCAGCGCCAGGCCTTCGACATCGGACTGCACGACGCTGGTGTTGGGGATGGTCAGACCGAGCGGGCCGATGCGCTCGACCTCGCCATTGCCCAGATTCACGCGCCACAGATTGTCGTGGCTGCCGTCATCGGTCGGGTCGCCGGCATTGACGATGTAGCCGAATGGTTGACCATGGGCTTGGGTTGCGATCGCTGCGAGCAGCAACGCGCAAGCACAAAAACCGGCCATGGCACGACCAAGATACATCACCAAAGACACCACAGGGCTATATAGTTATGGCGCCAGCTTAGCACCGAATCCCGGCAGATCAAACCCTTAGGCCGCAACCGGACAACCGGTCGCGACGTCCGCCCAGGGCCTTCACATTCCGTGGATGCCGGGCAGGATGAGGCCGGCTATGCTGCACTGCGTAGCGAGGAATGTTGATGCCGCCATCCAAGACCGATCCGGCTGTCGTGCACGGTCGGCTCGAGCGCAGTGCCGTGTTGCTGGTCAATCTGGGTACCCCGGAGGCCGCGACCGCGTCGGCTGTGCGTCGCTATCTGGCCGAGTTCCTCGGCGATCCCCGGGTCATCGATCTGCCGCGCTGGTTCTGGCTGCCGTTGCTGCATGGCGTCATCCTGCCGTTGCGCTCGCGCCGGTCCGCCCATGCCTATGCCAGCGTCTGGACCGAGCGCGGGTCGCCGCTGCTGGCGCTGAGCCAGGATCTGACCGATGCGGTGCGGGCCGAACTGGACCCCGGCATCGAGGTCGTCTGCGCAATGCGCTATGGTCGGCCCGGGATCGCCGAAACCTTGCGCCGGCTCGACGCCGAAGGCGGCTTGCGCCGCCTGCTCGTGTTGCCGTTGTACCCGCAGTTCTCGTCCACGACCACGGCGACCGTGTTCGACGCCGTCGCCGCCGAGCTGCAACGCTGGCGCTGGCCGCCGGAGCTGCGCTTCATCAATGAGTATTGGCGCGAGGATGCCTGGGCCAAGGCAGTCGCCGAGCGCATCCGACGGCACTGGCAGGAACACGGCCGCGGCCAGCGCCTGCTGTTTTCGTTCCACGGCATTCCCAAGCGCTACGTGCTCGCCGGCGAGCCGTATTTCTGCCATTGCCAGGGCAGCGCCCGACGCATCGTCGCCGAACTCGGCCTGGCTCCAGACGAATGGCTGGTCTCGTTCCAGTCCCGGGTCGGCCGGGCCGAATGGCTGCGACCGTATACCGACGAGACGGTATTGAATCTGGCGCGCGACGGTGTCCGCCGCCTGGACGTAGTCTGCCCCGGCTTTTCGGTCGATTGTCTGGAAACACTGGAAGAGATTGCACTGCAAAATCGCGACGCCTTTCTCGGCGTGGGCGGCGAATGGCTGGCCTATATCCCGGCCCTGAACGCCGATCCCGATCATGCCGTATTGCTCGCCGCCCTGGTCCGCCGACATGGCCAGGGTTGGCCGGAGTTCGAGACCGGTGTCAACGTATCGGAGCAGGCGGCGGCGCAAGCGCAGCAGGTCGAAGCGCGGTATCGGGCGTTCGTCGAGCTGCATCCGGAGTGGAATACTTGAGCGCAGTCGAGCGGCGCCTGCGGTTGGAATCCGGGCTGGAGCTGGCCTGCCGTGTTCATAATCACGGCGCACCGAGCCGAGTGCTGGCCGTGCACGGCTGGCTCGACAACGCCGCCAGCTTCGACGCATTGGCCGCGGATCTGCCCGACTGCGAACTGGTGGCGCTGGACCTGCCGGGTCACGGCTGGTCCGACCATCGTCCGGCAGGCGCCTGGTATCACTATGTCGACTACCTGGACGAACTGATCGAGGTGCTCGACCGGCTCGGCTGGGCGAACAGCATCTGGCTCGGCCATTCACTCGGTGGCGCCCTGCTGGCCTTGCTCGCGGCGGTGCGACCGGATCGGGTCGAAGGTCTGGTCCTGATCGAGTCCCTGGGTCCGTTGGCTGGTGATGCCGAGCATGCGCCCGGGCAGCTGCGTCGAGCCCTGGACGACCGCGCGCGTCATCGCGCCGGCAGCAGCCTGCGCGTATTCGCCGATCCAGCCGACGCGATCGCGGCGCGGCGCAAGGTCAATGGCCTCAGTGAACCGGCTGCGACCACCCTGGTCGGTCGCGGACTGCGCAGCGTCGACGGCGGCTACACCTGGTCCAGCGATCCGCGCCTGACCCTGGCCAGTCCGGTGCGTGTCGACGAAGCCCAGATCCAGGCCTGGCTCGCGGCGATCACCTGTCCGACCCTGGTCCTGTTCGCGGAGCCGCCGATGCCGTTCCTGACCGCTGAGACGCGCGATCGTCGCCTGGCCTGCCTAGGCGACGCCCAGGTGCTCAGTTTCCCCGGGCACCATCATCTGCACATGGAGAATCCGGCACCGCTCACCGATGCGATCCGGCAGTTCGTTGGCCGGAACGAACACGCGTAGCGGATTCGCCGGCGCGGCGCTGGCTCTTTTCACTCGCTGCTTGTTTCGGATGCCGGCGGTCGCGCCAGCAGTTCGCGCAGTTCGGCCGAGCGTGGGTGATCGGCGCCAAAGCGGGCCTCGCTCTTGTCCAGGGCCCTCGTCAGCAGCTCGCGCGCGTCGGCTTGCTCGCCGTTGTCGAGCAGCAGTTCGCCGTGGTGCAGCAGGCAGCTCAAAGCGTAGGGGTGGTCGGCACCGAGCGCCTCCTGCTTGGTCGTGCACAATGCGTTCATCGCGACGAGTGCCGGTTGCCGCTCTCCGGCGAGAAAGCGGCCGCGAACCTCGATCTCGCGTGCTTCGAGCACAAACAGATGTTGAGGTGAGAACACCGCGGCCGCCCGGCGGGCGCTGTCGGCGGCCAGCTCGCGGGCGGCGGCGCTGTCACCGTCGAGCAGGCGTTGCTCGGCCAGATTGATCGCAGCCATCAGGGTCTGCGGATGATCGTCGCCGAATTCGCTGCGGGCATCGGCAAGAACCTGTTCGCGCAGGCTGCGCGCCTGCTCGATCTGGCCGGTGCCGGCCAGGGCGTTTGCGAGGTTGGTGCTGACGGTCAAGCGGAGCAGATCGGCGGGGCGATCGTGCTGACGGGATAGCTCCAGGGCCCGTTCCAGGATCGGCACCGCCGCCTCGTACTTGCGCTGCTCGTTCAGCACGCCGGCCAAATTGCCCAGGACGACACGAAGATTGCGGTGGCTGGTGCCGTGGCGCTCTTCGCTCAAGGTCAGCAAGGCCCGGAACTCCTCCTCGGCAACGGCCAGATCGCCGCGTGCCACCGCCAGGTTCGCCAGGCCGAAACGGGCGACTATGGCGCCGTTGATGTCACGCTCGCTGTCGGCTGCTGCATCGAGCGCAGCGAGTATCTCGTGGTACTGCTGGGCGGCGGCCAGATGGTTGCCGCGGCGTGTTTCCAGCACTGCCAGCTCCAGCAGCGTGGTCGTGTACTGCTGGTGTTGCCCAGGTCGTTCCGCCGGCATCACCGCCAGCGTTCGTTCCAGCAATTGTTGCGCGATCTCGATGCGATTGTTCTCCGAGTGCATCTGGGCCAGACGCAGCCGCAGGTGCACCGGAATCCGGTGACCAGGATCGAACTCACGTTCGGCCTGAGCCAGGGCCGCCTCAAGCGTGGCCTGGGCCTGTTCGGCCGGCTGCCCGCGAGCGGTCAGTTCGGCGAGATTCGCGGCCAGCTCCAGGCTGGCCTCGGCGTCCGGACCGTGAGTCCGCCGGCTCAGCGCCAGAGCTTCGGCGAGCAGCGGTTGCGCCTGCGCATGCAGTCCGAGGCCTCCGTAGCTGTGGCCAATGTCGCGCAGCACTGCGACCAGGGCGGCTGGCTGGTCGGCCAGCCGGCGTCGCGCGTTGGGTACTGCATCGGCAAGTACGTCCTGCACCCGTACCTGCGCGCCGTCGCGCTGCGGGGCCGGCGCGACCAGCATTTCGGCGAGAAACTGGCTGACTGCAGCCTCCTTGCTACGCGCGGTTTCCGTCTCGCGGTGCGCCCGTTCGACGTGATACAGGGCATACAGACTCACGGACAGTGCAATCCCGAGGCTGCCGATGACCGCAGCGACGGCGGCACGGCGGCGGCGACGCTGCGGTGCGGTCGCGATCGCCCGCAGTCGTCGTTCGGCGACATCGGCGGTCGGACGCAGGCTTGGATCGGCGGCGAGCAGGTCGCGCAACAGCGGGCGCAGTGCCCGCGGCAGGGCAGGATGCATGTCGGTGGCGCGGCGGCCGGCATCGCCAGCGTGCGCCCGTAGCAGGTCCGACGCCGAATCGACTTGCACCGGATATTCGCCGGTAGCGAGATAGAACAGCACGACGCCCAGCGCGTAGAGGTCGGCGGCGGCGCCGACCGGCTCGCCGCGCAACTGCTCCGGGGACATGCTCAGTGGGGTTCCTAGCAGGCCGAAGCGCCCGGCTTCGGCGCTGCCTCGTGCCGAGCCGAAATCCATCAACACGATGCGGCCGCTGCCGAACTCGTGCACGACGTTGCCCGGCTTTACGTCGCCGTGGACCAGGTCGATGCCATGCACGGCGTGCAGCGCCGACGCCAGTTCGATTCCGGCGCGCAGCAATTCGGCCAGCGGTCGGGGACCCTGGTTGCGAACCCGGTCGCTGAGCGTCGAACCCTGGATGAGATCCGACCACAGTCCGGTGCGACCGTCGTGGACGGCGGCGCCGTGGACGGCGAGTACGTTCGGATGCCGGACCCGGGCCAGTCGCCGCGCCTCGGAGATGAACGCGCGCGGCAGCACCGACGAGTGTTCGCGCAGCTTCAATGCGACCTCGCGTTCAAGCACGGTGTCAAAGGCGCGGAAGACCACACTGGAGCCGCCGTGACCAATTTCTTCCTGCACGCGCAGATGTCCCCACAGGAATCCTTCCTGTCGGTTACCTCGATCGCGTCGTGGATGGATCGACGCAAAGCCGCGGCAGATGTGAGCCGTGCGCCGCAGTTGCGCCAATTCGGCGGCGTTGCCTCCCGCCGCCCGCTGCAGTATCGCGTCGTCGATGGCCTCACCGTCGGCGAGGCGCTGAAACAAGGCCTGGCGATCGTCAGCTGGCATGGTTCATGTCGACTGACCGAGACGCTCGCTGAGCGCCATCAAGGCCCGGTTGACCAGCATTCGCGCCGCGTTCGCGGACGGCCGTCCGGTGGCGGCAGCAACCTCGTCGTAGCTGAAACCGAACTCCAGTCGCAGAATCACCGCCTCGCGCCACTCAGGGCCGAGTTCGGCCAGCGCTCGCTCGTAGTCCCAGAGCACGTCCGGTCCGATCGTTCGGGCCAGCTCCGAATCCGGCGCTGCATGTTCGAGCAGGTCATCGGAAACACGCTGGCCTTCGGGCAGATTGTGTCCGATCTCGCGCCGGATCAAGTTCAACAGCACGGTGCGCAGGTAGGCCAGGAATGCACCTTCGTGATTGGGCTGAAAGTGGACTGCGGCGTCGAGCGCCCGCATCAGGGTGACCTGGACCAGGTCGGCGGTTTCGGCCAGGCCGCGCGCCGATGCCGGCAGGCGGCCATGCGCCCAGCGCTGCAGGATCGGCAGGTATTGCGCGCAAAGGCGCTCGCGCGCCGCGGCGTCGCCGGCGCGGACTTGCGACAGCAAGGTGGCGGTGCTTTCGGTCTGGTCCCCGGTCCTGTTCACGACCCCATCCCCGGAAGAAGCCTCCGGCAGCGTCGCATCCCGGATCGACGTACGCAAGCGCCGGCACCGGTGAGCACGGTGCCGCAACGTCGGGGCGAGATCGGCTGAGGACAGACTTGACGGCATCGCCTTGGTTCGCTCGGTCTTCCTCTGTTCAAGCCGGGTTCGAAGCGAAAGCGAACGTCGCCGGGCGTTCGCTTTCGCTCACAGACCGGCTTGTCAGGAGTAACAGCGGTCGCGCTGTCAGACCAACCCAAGGATATGACCATGAAACGAGTGCTCATCGCCGCCATTTTGCTGGCCACGGCCCACGCCGCCGGTGCCACGGAATTCTGTGTAACCAACAGCGCGCAGCTGAATGCGGCGCTGATCCTGGCCCGGTTCAACGGCGAGGACGACGTCATCCGGATCGCGGCCGGCCAATATCCAGCGCCGGTCGGGGGCTTCATCTACAACGCGACCGTGGATGGTGGCGACGATCGGCACCTGACCCTGATCGGCGGCTGGACCGAATTCTTCGGCAATCCCTGCGGCCAGCTGCTGTCGGAAAGTCCGTTCCATACCGTCATCAACGGCGGCGGCACGGAACGACCCTTGCAGATCCGGGTTCGTCCAAACAGCAACGTCACTGTGCGCCAGCTGACCTTTCTCAATGGTGTCGGCGGCTCGGGCGCCGGGGTCTACGTCCATCCGGCATCACCGTCCTATGCCGCGGTCATGGTGTTCGAGCGCAACGCCTTCATCAACAACCAATCCAATGGTTCCGGCGGCGGCTTGTTCACGGGCAGCACGATGTCCGGTCTCGGCCGCACCCTGCTGATCAACAACCTGTTCGTGGCCAACCACGCCGCTTCCGACTACGGCGCCGCTTTGGTTTATCAGAACGGGGGCCTGGGTGTATGGGTGACCAACAACACGATCGTCAGCAACACCGTTGGGACCGCCAACCGCCGTGGTGGATTGGAAGTCGGTGGCCAGACGCACCGCTACGTGTACAACAACAATATCTGGGGCAACCAGTACACCGATCTGCGTCTGTCCGGGCCGAACGGGGCGCCGACGACCCAGCTCAGCCTGCGCAACAACAACATCGGCGTCCGTGACGGCTCGTCCCCGAACGATTTTGGCGGCAACATCAATGCCGACCCGCAGTTCGGTCCGGGCCTGCTCAACTTCACGCCGCTCCGCGGCTCGCCACTGGTCGATTCCGGCCGCCATCCGGGCGGCGGTATCCAGGTGTGGTACCTCACGCAACGCGATCTGAACGATGGTCAGCGCGTTGTCGGCGCTACCGTCGACATCGGCGCCTACGAAAACGAGCGTCTGTTCAGCAGCGGTTTTCAAGCGACCGTTCCGCTGCACGAGCCGCCGTTGCCGGCGGCGCTGTGCGCAGCGCTCGGCTGCGGCAGCCCAGAACAATAAGCCTATTCAGAAATAGACTAATGAAAATACCTTCGTCAAGCAGGCCGCATCCGGGCAAGCGTGGCGGCTTTGCCGCAGCCATGGAAGCGCGAGCGCAGTCAGGTGAACGGCGGCCTTGACGGAGGACTCAGCGGCCGCGGATTCCGGCGCCCGGATTCCCGGTCGCCACTCCGGCGGCCAGCAGGGTGGCCAGATCGGTCTTGTAACGGTCGCCGTCGATGCGCAGGATTCGCTGACGCTCGCGAAAGTCGGGCAGCAGCCGGGCAACCCGTTCCCAGAAGCGCGGACCGTGGTTGCGCTCGAACAGGTGGCAGAGCTCGTGGACGAGCACGTATTCCAGCAGCGGCGGCGGCGCCAGGATCAAGGCTAAATCGAGTGAAAGGTGGTCGCGAGCCGACAGCGAACCCCAGATCGATTGCAGTGGTCGCAGTGCGATTCGGATCGGTGCCCGGCCCAGGACCGGCGTATGGCGAGCGAGCAGGCTCGACACGTCGGTTCGCATTTGCGCGTCGAGCAACCCGCGCAGCAGTCCGGCGATCAGCTTTGGAGCCGGCTCGCGTCGTTCGGGCCAGTGCAGCAGAAGAGAATCTTCTGCTGCTACCAGCAGCGGCCGCGAACCTGCAACGACGCGCAAAGGCACGATTTCGCCGCGCAATGGCAACTGCCCGCTGGCGCCGACTTCGATCCTCGGCAACCGTACGCGGCCGTCGTCGACCCGGCGTTCATGCAGGCGCGCTTCCAGCCAGTCGCGCTTTTCGTTCAGAAAGGCTTCGGCGTCGCGCAGCGGCAGCCAGCGCGGCTTCGACAGGCGTGGCCCGTCGCGGCCCAGGCTCAGGCGCAGGTGTCGGGCACGGGCGACATCGACGACGCGAATGGCGATGGTCTCGCCGTCGCGGGTCGCCAGTTGCAGCCAGCGCTCGCGCTCGCTCACGTTCGCTCCGGTGCTCAGTCCAGTTGGAACAGCTCGTCGAGCCGGCGCAGCAGACGCTCGACTTCGCCGGTCATCAGGGCGAAGCGGGCGTCGAGCTCGGCGATCGCATCCTCGCCGCTGATGTCGCCAAGCTGTTCCAGCACGACATCGCCGAAGCGCAGCTTGCGCAACGTCAGGTCTTCGCCGAGGACGAACATCAGTCGTTCCTGGTAGTCGACCGCGAGCTGGGCGACCTGCTTGCCGGCGTTGATGTGCTCGCGTACTTCGTCGGCAGCCAGATCCTGGCGCCGGCAACGGACGATCGCGCCATCGTCGCCGGGATCGCGCAACTCGCATTCATCGCCCAGAGCGAAATCGTCGGGCAGTGCGTCGCCGGTCAGCCAAGAGGTCAGGATCAGGCGTGCCGAGGCCTGCGCGGCGACCGGGGTGGCCGGAAAACTGCCGAGCGCGTCGCGCAGGCCTTGGACTACCGCTTCGGCGACCTTCTTGCTGGCGCTGTCGATCGCCAGCGAACCGGTCGTGTGGTCGAGCCAGGCATCGGTGCGTGCCGGTTTGATGAAGGCACGCGGCATCAACTCGGTCAGCACCTCGTCCTTGAGTCGCTGCCGCTCCTTGCCGCCCGGGCGCCGGCCGCGCTCGGCTTCGAGGCGGTCGAGCTTGTCGGCAAGCGCATCGTTGACGACCTGGGCCGGCAGCAGACGGCTCTCGCTGCCCAGGGTCAGCAAGGTGTGGTGGCCCAGGCCATGGCTGAGCGCTTCGTGGTTGCGACCATAGGGCGAGACGAAACCCTGGGTCGACAGTTCCAGCGGCCCGGGCGGACGCAGGCGTGCGCCGTCGAGCGCCTGGGTGATCTCGGCATGGCTGGGCGTGGCGTTGGCGGGCAGTTGGAACAGAGTCAGGTTGCGAAACATGTCAGGTCAAGGCGGCGGCAGCAGGAAAAGGGAGCGGTGGACACATTGTCACGCCGCGGCGATGCGATCTACGGATAGCCGCGAAATCGATTCAGTCGGGTGCGGCAACGTCGCCGCGCAGCCAGTCGTGGCCGTCGGGCAAGGGAATTTCGCTGTTGCGACCGAGCCCGACGAAGTCGAACAGGTCGCGATCGGCAAGCTGCGATGGCTGAACATTGCCGAGCGCGTGCGCGAGATTCTCGATCCGTCCCGGAAAACGTCGGTGCCAATCGTGCAGCATCGACTTGACCGCCTGCCGTTGCAGCTGGTCCTGCGATCCGCACAGATTGCAGGGCAGGATCGGAAATTCACGCAGACGCGCGTACTCGGCCAGATCGGTCTCGTTGCAATAGACCAGCGGCCGGATCACGACATGGCGGCCGTCGTCGCTGAGCAGTTTCGGCGCCATCGACCCGAGCCGGCCTTGATAGAACAGATTCAGGAACAAGGTCTCGATCAGGTCGTCGCGATGATGGCCAAGGGCAATCTTCGTAAAACCGTGTTCCCCGGCATGCCGATACAAGGCGCCGCGGCGCAGGCGCGAGCACAGACTGCATAGGGTCCGGCCCTCGGGGATCACGCGCTTGACGACGCTGTAGGTGTCCTGTTCCAGAATCGTGTAGGGAACGCCGTACTGCCGCAGGTAGCGCGGTAGCACATCGGGATCGTAGCCAGGCTGCTTCTGGTCCAGGTGCACGGCGTGCAGGTCGAAGCGGACCGGCGCCCGTGCTTGCAGGCGCAGCAGCAGGTCCAGCAGGGCGTGACTGTCCTTGCCGCCGGACAGGCAGACCATGACCTTGTCGCCGTCTTCGATCATGCCGAAGTCGGCG
>CAZFUH010000122.1:0-11185 GCA_964522235.1 uncultured Rhodanobacteraceae bacterium | reverse complement strand
GGCCTCGGCGACGGCCGCGAACGGCGGTGCCTGCCAGCCGCCAGCGGCACGCGCCAGCTCGGCGCAGGCCGGATCATTGCCCTCGCCTTCGCGCCTGCCCTGCTCGTCGCCGTACCAGACCGTCTGCGCCTTGATCAGCGCGTGCTCGTGCTCGCCGCTGGCCGCCAGCGCCTGGGCGTAGGCAAAGCTGGTGCGAGGAAACCAGGGCAACGGTGCCACCCGAGCCTGTCGCCACAACGCCAGCAGACGCTCCAGCGCGGCACCGGCATCCTCGGGCGCATGCAGGACAATGCGGCCGTCGCGGCCGATCAGGGTCGCGCACAGGCCGGCGCCACCACGGGCCAGGCGCAAGGCCAGCAGATCCAACCACGCTGCAAGCTGACGCCTGCCATTGATATCGCCAGCGCTCCGGCGCAGCAGGCCCTGACCGTCGACGTCGTCCAGACGCAGCGGCCAATCCAGCCCGGCGTGGGCGATCCGGCCCTCGAACCGACCCAGGTCCCGACCTTCAGCGTGCGTGCGATACAGGGCATGGATCTGCGAAGCCTCTGCCCAGGCGCCGGCGAATGCGCGCGCACCGCTGTGCCCCGGCGGCAACAGCGCCAGGGCCCGACAGTGGCCGAGCGCGTGTTCGGCTTCGAGTTCAGGCTCCGCAGCCAACAGCGAAAGCAGGGTATCGCGCAGCAGATAGTTGCCCAGGCCGTCGAGGCGCAACGGCTCGCTGTCTTCGACCGGTTCGCCATCGCCGCCCAGTTCGACGCCACGCCAACGCAGCTGACAGCGCACCGGGTCGACCAGCAGGGTGTACAGTTCGCGCCAGTCCGACGGCAGGTGGTCGGCCAGGGCACGCACCGGCGGCAACGGCGGCGGCGGCGTCAGCCACTCGGCGGCGTAGCTGGGGACGTAGCCCGCTTCGCGACCGGCATCCAGGTAGTGACGAGGATCGCCGGACAACGGTGCCACCCGCTCGATGCGCGCGTCCAGCGCCGGCTCGACGCCGGCAAAGGCGGCGTCGCGCAGGTAGTCCAGCAATTCGGCCAGCACCGGCGACGGCGGCCTGGCTTGGCCGCTTTCCGGATCGCGATCGACATGGCTGAGCACCAGGGTCGAACGCGCACTGGCGAGCGCTTCCAGGAACAGGTACCGATCCTCGGCGACCCGCGAGCGATCGCCAGCCCGTGGCCGCAGCCGACACAGGTCGTCCGGCAGCTCGCGCTCGCGACGCGGGAATTCGCCCTCGCCCAACCCAAGCAGAACGACGACCCGAAACGGCAGCCCGCGCAGCGGCACCATCGCGCACAGATTCACACCCTCACCGGGCAAGGCGGAAACGGCATGGCTGTGCAGGCTTTCGCTCAGCGCCTCCCGCAGCAGCCGGCGCGGCACAACGGTCTCGCCATACGCGGCGCTGCGCTCGCGCCAGGCTTGCAGCGACCCGGTCAGGCGCAGCAGGGCAGCGTTCTCGTCGGCATCGGCACTGTCGGCGAAGAACTGTGCGCGCAGTTCGGCCAGCAGCCGGCTCCATTCGGTCAGGCTGCGCTCGCCGGCCAGACGCTGGCGCCAGCGGTCCAGGGCATCCAGGCAGACGACGAAGCGGCCGAGGAGTTCGGCGTCCTGCCCGCGCAGTGCGGTAAAGGGTGCGATGCCATCGGCAAATCCGCCCTGGTCACCGCTCAACCAGCCGGCCAGCAACCGGTCGACTGCGAACCTGAAGCTGTGTTCGGACTCATGGCCGGCGCCGAAGCGTTCCCGGAACGCGCCATCCAGGCCCCAGCGCGCGCCGGCATGCTCCAGCAGCTCGCCCAGTCGCGGCAGCTCATCGCCAGTGATTGCGAACGCCGCCGCGAATGCCGGCCGCGCCAGGGCATCGAGCACCTCGCCGAGCCCGAAGCGCCAGACCGGAAGATCGAGCAGGCGCAGCAACAGCGCCGGCAGCGGATGCCGCTCAGCCTCGCTGAGATCGGTGATCTGGTACGGAATGCGCCGCTGCGACGGCTGACCGCCGAAGATCGCGTCGGCCAAGGGCGCGTAGTCGGCCAGCTTGGGAACCAGCACGGCGATCTCATTCGGACGAAGCTGTGGGTCGCGCTGGAACAGATCGAGCAGCAGGTCGTGCAAGGCTTCCAGTTCGCGCCGGCGGCTGGGGGCACGCAGCAGGCGCAGGCTGCGGTCGTCGTCAACCCAGTTCAGCGGCGGCGACTCCAAGGCCAGCATCGCGTTCTGGATCTGCGCCAGGACGCTCGCGCCGGAGGCCGGATGAAACAACTCGATCTCGTTCGCGAACGCGGCATCACCGTCGTACAGCTGGTGCAGGAAATCGCGTGCCACGGCACCGAAACCGGCCAGCAAGGGATGGCCTTCCTGATCCGGCCCGAGCTCGCTCTTGATCGCAAGGTTCCCGCGCCGGCGCAATCGTTCGCGCTCGCTGAGCAAGTCGCCCCAATACCACTGGCACGGATTGGCGAAGAACAGGTGCACCGGCAGGCGCTCCGACAGTGCCCACAGGCCGTCGAGAAACAGTCTCGGCAAGCTTGCGACGCCGAATACGAACAACCGTGGCGGTAAACCTTCGACCAGCTGTTGCGGGTGCAGGCGCCGATCCAGGGCCTGGCGCCGCTGCGGTGTCGCCTCGACCAGCAGCTGCCGCCAGAGCACGCGCTGCCAGCGTTCGGCGTCGGCGCCAGGAACAGCGATGCGATCGTGTTGCCAGGCATCCAGCCAGTCGGCGCGTTGCAGCTGATAGCGCTCGAACAACTCGGCGATGCGACCGGCCAGCTGCCAGCGCGCCAACGCGGCGCGCTCATCGCCGGTCCCGACCGCAGCCAGCGGTCCGGAAGCCGCGTCAAGTGCATACAAGCGCCAGACCAGGGCATCGCCACTCCAGGCCAGGCTGTCTTCCGGCGCCTGACCGACACCGGCGAGGCGACCGAACCAGGTCGCGGGCAACGGAAACTCGAACTGCGCGGCGATCCCGAGATGATCGGCCAGACGCATCTTCAACCACTGCGCCATCCCCGGATGCGGGACCATCACGACCTCGCCGGCCAACGGCGGCGCTGGATCGTTGCCGAGCACGGTCGCCAACGCCTCGGCGAGAACCTCGAGGCGATTGCCGTGATACAGGTGGAAGCCGGCGGACATGCGTGCCAGCATACGATGCCGATGCCCGGATCACGAAGCACGGAGCCCACTGCATGAGCATCCTGCACTGCACCGCAAACCTGTACCAACGATTGCCGCCCGACGCCGAGCCGGAAGCAGCCACGGAGGAAGCACGACCACCGCGTCTGGGCAACTGGACCGCAACCGTGCTGGCACTGAGGCCAGCGCGCCTGGTACTCGCGGTCAGTGAACATGCCGAGCTGCCGATCGTGCTCGATGGCGACGACGCCGAATCGATCCTGCAGCGCGTGCCCGACGCCGTGTACCGCCTGCTTCTCGATCTCGACGTCCCGCCCGACCTTGCCCGCATGGAGCGCGACGCGATGAAACCGCTACGGCCGCGGCAAACCGTCGCCGGCATGCCAAGCGCCGCGCTCGGCCCGCTGAAGGTCTATGGCGTCGCCTTGCGTGCCGCCTGGGACAGCGGGACGACGCGGGTGCCGGCCGAGCTGGCGATCCATCTGGCCGGACAGATCAGCGAGTACCTTGACGGCAGTACACCGGCCCAGGCCGCGCGCCGCCGCCTGGGCCTGCTGCCCGACCATACCGAACCTCTCGGCCTCTGATCCACGGTCTCCAAGCGATCATGGAAGGCTCACGCGATCGCATTCGAATCATGGCGATGGTGACGTCCGGCCGGCCCGGCCCAGAAAAGCGAAGGGCGCACCCAAAGGCGCGCCCCTCACCCTTTCCCCCATCTCCCGTCCTTCAGGACGAAACTGGAATCCGCAATACCCGACCGGCATGAATGGCGTCGCCGGACAGGCCATTGGCACTGCGTATGGCCTGAACGCTGACGCCGTGGCGACGTGCGATCAGGCTCAAGGTCTCACCGCGGCTGACGGTATGGTGGCGCTCGCTCGGCTTGACGTTGGCGGCGTACCAGGTGCCGTGCGGCGGCGAGATGGCGAAATAGTCCTTGATCCCGTCGCGAATCGCCAGCGCCAGGCGCCGGCGATGCTGCGGATCCTTGAGATTGCGCTCTTCCTCAGGATTGCTGATGAACGCGGTCTCGACCAGGATCGAAGGCACATCGGGCGATCGCAGCACCATGAAGTTCGCTCGCTGTACCTCGGTCTTGTGGACATTGCCGACACGAGACAGCGACCGCAGGACGTTCTCGGCGACCGAACTGCTGGCCTCCAGGGTTGCGCCCTGAGACAGATCAAGCAGCACCGTTGCCAGCAGGCTGTCCTTGTCATTCAGGCTGACGCCGCCGACCAGGTCGGCGGCATTTTCGCGCTCGGCCAACCAGCGCGCCGCTTCCGAGCTGGCGCCGCGCGTGGACAGCACGAACACCGATGAGCCGCGGGCGTTCGGCCGGGTGAAGGCATCGGCGTGAATCGATACGAACAGGTCGGCCTGTGCTTCGCGTGCGATCTGGTAACGCTGCGCGTGGGCGAGATAGACGTCGTCATCGCGCACCAGGATCGCCGACAGGCCACGCTCGGCATCGACCAGTTTTTTCAACTCGCGGGCAACTGCCAGGGTGATGTCCTTTTCACGGGCACCGGTCGGACCGAGCGCACCCGGATCGCGGCCACCGTGTCCGGCATCGATCGCGACGACGATGTCGCGGTCGCCGGCGACAATCTCCTGACTCGCGCTGCGCACCGGCTCAGACTCCGCCGCCGCATCCAGTTCCACGACCAATCGGTGGCCATCGCGCTGACTCGGGCTGAGCACGAAGCTTCGCGGCCGCACCGGGCCGCTGAGATCGAACACCAGACGCAAGTCATCGCCGTGCTTGCCGTGTCGGACGTTGCTGACCACGCCGCCGCTGGCGGGCGCGAAGGCGCTGGTCAGACTGCCGTTGCGGATGTCAATGACGACCCGGTCCGGGCCATCAAGCGTGAACAGCTTGTAGTCGGGCTGGCCGCTCAGATGCAAGGTCGCGCGGGTGCTGCCGTCGACGGTCTGGGTTTGCATACGCTGCACTTCCGCCGCGTATGCGGAAAGACCCGGGACAATGCCGAGGATCAGCAGCGGCAACAAATGGCGGAGGGAACTCCCCATAGTCGCGGACTCTACGCCAGCCTCTGCCCGCTTGGCAAGGTATTTTGCTTGATAATCCGCGACCTACGGATACTTCATCAGGCAATACCTATCATCTGAACTCGGATGATGTACAAGCAAGCTATTGTTAAATCTATGGATTCCGCTTCGTCACCGGGTTGCCGCCATAGCGCTCAAACCACGCCAAGGTGTTCAGAACCTGGGCAATCAGGTGGCTCGGCCGGACATTGATGCCATGCGCCGCACCGGGGATGCGCACCATCGCGGTGTCGATCCGGCGCAGTTTCAACGCCTGGTAGTACTGCTCGGTCTCCGAGATCGGCGTCCGGTAATCGTCCTCGCCAGTGATCAGCATGGTCGGCGTCGAGACCTTGCCGACATGGGCCAGTGGCGAGCGCTGCCAGTAGTGTTCGTGCGCGCCTTCCTCCCACGGTGCCTGCGGAAACCAGTACTGGGTGAAGAACGGATAGAAGTCAGCCGTGAGCACGAAGCTGGTCCAGTTGATCACTGGCTTGGCGACGACGGCGGCGCGGAAACGTTCGGTGTGACCGATGATCCAGGCGGTCAACACACCGCCACCGGAGCCGCCAGTGACATACAGACGCTCGGGATCGACGTAGCCCTTGGCGATGACCGCATCGACGCTGGTCATCAGGTCGTCGTAGTCCAGGCTCGGATAGTTGTGGTGGATCTGATTCGCGAAATCTTCCCCGTAGCTCGTGCTGCCGCGCGGATTGACGTAGAGCACGACGTAGCCGGCGCTGGCGTAGAGTTGGATCTCCGGAGCGAAGCGCGGCCCGTAGTTCGCAAACGGACCGCCGTGGATCTCCAGCAGCAAGGGATACTTCTGGGCCGGATCAAAGCCCGGCGGCTTGACGATCCAGCCATGCACATCCAAACCGTCGGCCGACGACTTCACCCACAACTCCTCGACTTCGGCGAGTCGCTTGTGCCCGAGTGCGTCGGTGTTCAGATCGGTCAATACACGGGCACTGCGGCCGCGCTCAACGACGGCGATCTCGGCCGGGCGGTCGACCGTGCCGTGGGTATAGGCGACCCGACCGCTGCCGACCGAGAAGCTGCCACCCGGATACGGCCGTCCCATCGCGGTGCCACCGAAGTCGGCGACCACTTCCTCGACCTGGCCGCCGGACGCCGCGATCCAGCCGATCCGGCTGACGCCATCGCGGTCATAGCTGAAGTACAGACCGCGACCGTTGCGGTCCCACGCCGGGCCTTGCACACCGTAGTCGAAATCAGCAGTCAGCAGCCGCGGGGTAGCAGCATCGAGATCGGCCACGTACAGGCGGGCGATCTGATGGCCGAGCCGGCGATCGTCATAGCCGACCCAGGCCAGGCGCTTGCCGTCCGGCGACAAAGCCGGCTGGCCGTCCGGACCGTCGCGGTCGGTGATCGCAGTGCTGACACCGGTTTCGACGTCGATCCGATAGATCTCGCTGCGTTGCGGCTGGTGCTCCCAGTCCTGATGGTAGTTCGACACCACCAGCAGCGAGCGACCGTCGTGGCTCCAGACCGGCGCGGCGCGATGCTGGAAGTCGCCGCGCGTCACCTGGCGCGGACTGCCGCCTTCAGCCGGCACGACGAAGACGTGGCTGTAGCCAGGACGCAGGTAGCCGGCACCATCGGCACGATAGCCGATGCGGTCGATGACGCGGACCGCTGGCGCCCACTCGGCACCCCGCGGCGCAGCCGGCATCTGCGCCAACGGCTTGGTGTCGGCGGGCACGCGCATGGTGAACGCAAGCCACTCGCCGTCCGGCGAGAAGCTGAGATTCGACGGCGACTCGGTCACCTGCGTCAACTCCGCCTGTTGACCGGTGTCCATCCAGCGCAGCCAGATCTGGCTCGATCCTTCGCGCGCGGACACCCAGGCAATGCGATCGCCTTGCGGTGACCAGGCCGGTGCACCATCACTGCCCTGACCGGTGGTCAGCGGCCGATGCCGGCGCCCGTCGGCGTCGAGCAGCCACAGATGGCTGCGGCGGCGATCCCGCATGATGTCGAAATGATTGCGCTGATAAACGATCTGCCGGCCATCGGGCGAGATCGCAGGATTGCCCGCCCACTCCAGGTTGAACACGTCCAGCGGCTGAAAATGCCGAGTGACGTCAATCGCGCCAGTGGCGAACACGGCGGCTGGGAACAGGCTCAGCGCAACGACAACAAGCAAACGAACAGACATCCTCGGCACCTTCGGTCATTACAGCCTTCAGCCTAACCGACCTGTCGGCTCCGGTAGCGATGAAGGCGACGAGCCGCCACTGCGCTGCGGCACATGGTTGGCCGCCAGATGCTCTGCCGCTGTCAGTTGCTCTGCCGCTCCTAGAGCTCAGGCTCCTGGCGGCGACTCGGCGGCAGGCAGCACGCGCAGTACCCGGCCGTGCGGCGCCGGCTGGTCGGTCAGCAGATACAAGGCGCCATCCGGGCCGACGACGACATCGCGCAGGCGCACACCCAACTCGGCGAACAGAATCTGCTGGTCGACCGGATGGCCTTCATCGAGCACGACCCGGCGCACCGAGCGCTCAGCCAGTGCCGACACGAACAGATCGCCGCGCCAGTCCGGAAACAGATCGCCGTGGTACTGACTCATTCCCGACGGCGCGATCGACGGCGTCCAATGCAGCATCGGCGCGATCGTGCGCGGATACTCGGTGAACGGCGTCACCCGGGCGCCGCTGTAGTCGATACCGAAGCTGGCCAGTGGCCAGCCGTAGTTGCGCCCCGGCCGGATCGCGTTCAACTCGTCGCCGCCCCTGGGACCATGTTCATGTGCGTACAGAAAGCGGGTACGAGTGTCGAACACCAGCCCCTGAACATTGCGGTGGCCGTAGCTGTAGATCTCCGGCAGGACATCGGCGCGGCCGACGAAGGGATTGTCGATCGGCGCGCCGCCATCGCGATCGATGCGGACAATGCTGCCCAGATGACTGTCCAGGTGCTGAGCCTGTTCCCGGTAGTCGAAGCCGTCGCCAAACCCGATCAGCAGGCTGCCGTCGTCGAGCATCAGCATGCGTCCGCCAAAGTGGGCGTTGCCGCGTTTTCCGGGCTGGCTGGTGAAGATCGGCGTCGACTCGTCCAGGCGCTCGCCGTCGAAGTGCGCCCGGGTCACGCGCAGGTGATTGGAGTTGGCGTCGCCATGCGCATAGGACAAAAAAATGGTCCGATTGCGGCGAAAATTCGCATCCACCAGAACCTGGAACAAGCCGGCCTGCCCGGACACGAACGCTTCCGGAACGCCGTCGATCGGTGCTTCGCGCAACTGACCGTCGGCGATCACGCGAAGACGTCCGGCACGCTCGGTCACCAGCATCGTGCCGTCCGGCAGGAAGGCCGCAGACCAAGGATGTTCCAAGCCTTCGGCAACGGTCTCGATCCGGTACTCGTGCGCCGTTGCCAATGTCGTCGCCAGCAGCGCGATCAGGGTCGTTGCGCTCAATCGCATGCACTTCTCCAGCTCGTCGTTCCGGTTTCGCGACCGACACCATAGCGCAGCGCGCGCTGTCGTCGCGACGGAATTGTCGTAGGTTTGTGCAGTGCTTCGCTCTCGGCAGCCCATTCAGCGCTCGCCAAGAGCGAAGCACTACACTTGCATGCTCAGACAATTGCGGAGCAGAAATCGATGTCGAGCCAGCCGTTGCTGCGATGGAGCCTGGATTTTCTCGCCGCGCTGAGCCTGGCCGTGCTGTGGGGCAGCATCGCCCAGACCCAGTTCAATCTTGCCGCGTTGACCGAACTCGGGGCCGAGATTGGCCTCGCCACCCGCATGCACACGACCTGGCAGGATCTGCTCGGTTTCGCGCCGCTGTACGCGCTGCCGGTCGCCGCCGTTCTGCTGATCGCGCTGCCCCTGGCAAGTCTGTCGGCGCGAGCGCTGCCGCGTCTGCGCGTGCTGATTTTCGCCGCAGGTGCCGGACTCGGCTGGCTGCTCGCCCTGCTCCTGGTCGACGCACTGGTACCGATGCCGACCCTGATCGCCGCAACCCGCGGCTGGGCCGGCTTGCTGACCTTGACCGCTGGTGTCGCCGCGGCTGGCGCGCTGTTCGCGATGCTCAATCACAAGGTGCCGGCGCAGCCTGCCGCGACCAGCGAACCATTGCAATAACCTGACCCGCTACCGAGTAGCCGCTCAAGGTTCGATGACGACGAGATCGTAGGACACGGTGCGAATCGGCGCGACTTCGGTTTCCCAGGGCCGGCGCAGTTCAAAGATCACGGTCTGACGACCCGGCCTCAGCGTCTGCAGCCGCCAGCTTTCGACCCGCTCGCCGCCGCTCAGCGACAAGCCGCGCTCGCCGCTGTCCTCGACGACGCCGGCACCGGTATCGACATAGACCCAGGAATAGCCTGCTTCGGTACCGGGCAAGCGCAACTCAACCAGGTCGCCCAGACGCAGCTCGACGACGCTGCCGGGCTGTCTACCGCTGATGTCGACGACGGCTGCGGACGAACCACCTGCTTCGGCAGCTGAAGTTCCGGACATCGCTGCGCCCGCCGTGCCGGCCACCACGATCAGCACAAAGTTCAGTGCGAATCGTATGCCTGTTGCCGATTGATTTTCGTATGCGCGTTTCATGCCCGGACCTCCTCGATGGCGTCCAACAATCGCCGGTCGCCGACCAGCCGCACGCGACGGGCGGCGTCGGCATGTTCCAGGTGCAGATGCAGATCCGCAGCCGGCAGCAGCCCCCCAGCACGCTCAGGCCATTCGACCAGGATCAGGTTGCCGGGCAGCAGCCAATCGCGCAGTCCGAGAAACTCCAGTTCCTCCGGATCGGCAATCCGATACAGGTCCAGATGATAGATCTCCAGGCCGCCGATCTCATACGGTTCGACCAGGGCATAGGTCGGACTGCGCACCGCGCCTTCGTGACCGAGCGCACGCAGCAGGGCGCGGACCAGGGTGGTCTTGCCGGTGCCCAGCTCGCCACTGAGCCAGACACAACCACCGCCGCGCAGCGCCGGTGCCAACGCTGCGCCCAGCGCTTCGGTCGCGGTGGCATCCGGCAGCTCGAGTGTACGTGTCAACGTCATTGATTGATGATCGCACGCAGCGATTCGATCAGGTCGCCGGCAAGCAGCCCGCGCTCCCCGCCGGCATGCGCCGCCGCGTCACCGGCCAGGGCGTGCGCGAGCACACCGGCGCAGGCGGCGTCGAACGGCGCCAGGCCCTGTCCGACGAAGGCGGCGATGATGCCGGTCAGGGCATCGCCCATACCGGCCGAGGCCATGCCCGGATTGCCGAATGGGCAGACGCGGCAACTTCGACCATCGTCGACCAGACTGCCGGCGCCCTTGAGCACGACGATCGCGCCATGACGCCGCGCCAGCTCGCGCACGGCGCTGTAGCGATCGCGCTCGACTTCGGCCACGGTGCAACCGAGCAGGCGTGCGGCCTCGCCCGGGTGCGGCGTCAGGATGCTGCCGGCCGGCAACGGTCGCGACGCCGCAGCAAGCAGATTCAATGCATCGGCATCGAGCACCAGGGGCCGGCCGGCAGCCAGCGCAGCGTCAAGAATCACGCGCGACCAATCACCCTGCCCCAGTCCCGGACCGACCGCCAGGACATCGGCTCGCGCGGTCGCCGGCGTCAAGGCCGGCGCGTCCTCGACACCATGCACCATCAGTTCAGGACGATCCGGAGCCAACGTCGAGGCATGACCAGCGCGGGTCGCGACACTGACCCAGCCCGCGCCAGCCCGCAAGGCCGCGGTCGCGGCGATTCGCGCCGCGCCGCTGGTGCCGGCATCACCGCCGACGACCAGGACATGGCCATGGTCGCCTTTGTGCGCACCACGCCGGCGCTTCGGCAGGACTTCGACCAGATCGTTGCGCGCCATCAGCGCCACCGCAGTGTCGCCGGCCATGAGAGCCGGATCGACGCCCAAGGCATCGAAGTCGAGCGCACCGGTGACATCGACGGCACGACCCGTGTACAGACCGCGCTTGCGCGCGAGCAGGCACAGGCTGCGCTCGGCCTGGATGA
>CAZFUH010000121.1:0-11257 GCA_964522235.1 uncultured Rhodanobacteraceae bacterium | reverse complement strand
GTGGTCTGATCAGCCAGGTCGGTGTCTATCCGCTCGAGAACATCGTTCGCCTGTATTCCGACGGTTCGCCCGAGGTCGATTTCGAGGCTACGGGTCTGCAACAGGTTCATACCATGGCCATTGAGCCTGATGGACGCCTGCTGATCGGAGGCTGGCAAACGGACGGCAAGGCGCTGCGGCGCCTGAACCGAAACGGCCTGGTTGTCAGTAGCTTCGACCCACCTCTGGCCGCGGGGCCCGCCTTTGTTTTCGCGCTTGCCGTACAGCCGGACCGGCGCATCCTCGTTGCTGGGACATTTCCTGCGCATTTGCATCGTCTGCATCCGAGCGGCGCCATTGACGCCTCATTCGGTGTCTCCGTCGACGAAAACGTGTTCGCGGTGATTCACGAGCCGGACGGATCGGTCGTGTTCGGCGGGGCGTTTACGAAGGTGAATGAGCAGCCGCGCGTTGGCTTGGCCCGTGTCGATGGCGACGGCGTACTGGACCCCGGGTTCACGCCGACAACCAACGGAGTCTTGAATCAGATCGTGCGCCAGCCCGATGGCAAGCTGCTTATCGCTGGCAGCTTCGATGTCGTCAACAGCAACCCACGCCCCTACCTCGCCCGATTGCACCCCGATGGCAGCCTGGACATGGACTTCCAGCCGAACATCGACGATCGCGTCTGGGCGATGGCTGTGCAGCCCGATGGCCGGATCGTGGTGGGGGGCGCATTCGACAACGTCGGCGGACAGCAGCGCCGCGGCATTGCTCGCCTTGAAGTCAACGGCGCGAATGACGCTTCGTTCAACGCGCCGACCAACTACGTTACATCGACCTCGGTGAATTCCATTCAATTGATGCCGAATGGTCAGATCCTTTTTGTCGGCGGCTATGTGGCTCCCGGGCCGGCGAATGTCGGATTTCTGCGCCGCCTGTCGATGCATGGCGAACCGATTGATCACCTGAACTTTCCGGAGACCGGGAACGCCATCATCCGGACACTGACGCTGGACCTGGATGGTCATGTCTACATCGGCGGCGAGAGGCTTGCCGAGATCGGTGGCCAAATGCGCTCGGTCGATCGCGTGCCGCAGGCGTCCTTCGCGCTGGAATCGATCTTCCGTCTCGGCAACGACAACCTGTACTGGCAGCATCGCGGCCCCGGCGCCGCGCTGACCAGCCCGCCGCAGTTGCAGGTAGCTGCCGTGTGCTGCGATGACGAGGATTTTCTGCCGGTGGCTGGCGCCTACATGAGCCTCGGGGGCACCTTCGATCAATGGGGTCTGACCGGACTGGACATTCCCGGCTCCGGCGTCGTCTGGGTGCGCGCGCGCGGCATCGCCGGCAGCGTCGGCGGCGGCCAATACCCGATCGACTCACCGATCCTCGCCATCGACCTCGGTGACAACGACACCATTTTCGCCGACGGCTTCGAATGAGTTCCCTGCCCGGGCCGCGGGCGGTGTCGGCGTAGAGGTATCACGCCGGCACCGTCCGACTGCCTTGGTCACCCGTGTTCGCGTGAATTTCCGGAGGATTCGACATGATCCGTACTCACCATTTTTTTTGTTCGCTGATCGCCGCTGTGGCCCTGTCCGTCGTCGCGACCGCGCTTTCCGATCGTGCTTCTGCCCGGTCGGGGAATGAACTGCACGGCGCGACCTGGTCGGCGCACAGCCATCCGTGTCCCGGTGGCAATCGCACCGACGACCTGCACCGCGATGTCGACGGCATGTTGTGGGTCGGCTGCGGCACCAACGCGGCCGGCTATGGCCTGTTCCGCAGCAACGACGGCGGCGTCACCTGGTCGGCACCTGCGACAACGCCAGCGGACTATTTCGAACAGTTTCGCGTACTGTCGATCAGTCGCGGACATGATGGGGCGCTGTACGCGGCCGGCACCAATGCCTTGCCGGGAAACACCGACATGGTCGTGCGTTTGGCGACCAGTGGCAGCGAGCCGTTCGCGGTGACACCGGTCCTGACCGCCGTCGCCCAGCTTGGCTACAGCTTTCTGGTCGGCACGTATCGGGAACTGTCCGACGGTCGCGCTCTGGCCGAATCGGAGAACGGCACCGACCTGCTCTATCGCAGCGGCCCGGAAATCGGCGCGACGGCAACGTTGTGGCAACGTGTCGAAGACCTTCCTCAAATGATCGATCTGGTGGTTCACGACGATGCCTTCTATGCCAGTGGCAGTCGCATCAATGAGCCGCCGCGGGTGTTCCTGCCACCTACCACGCCGGGTGCACCGGTCCATGACTTCACAACGCTGGACCTGCAAGCGCCCGATGGCTGGGAGGGCGAACTTTGGGGGCTGGCCGTGAATGCGCGCCGCCTGGTCGCAGTCGGCGTCAATCAAGATGAAAACCGGGGTCGCATCTTCGTCAGCGGCGCCGACCCCTATGCTGGCGCCGGCTACACCGAGTTCAATCTATCCACGATCACCGGCGACAACTTCTCCTGGGCGCGCAGCGTGTGCATGAAACGCGACCGCATCGTGGTCGTAGGCGAGCGTCAGCCCCTCAGCAGTGCCACCGGTCGGGTCGTGATCTCCGACGATGGCGGTGCCAGTTTCAGCAACATCACGCCGCCGGGCGTCGCCGGCAGCATCAGCCGCTGCGTGATCGAGCCCGATGGCAGTGTCGTGGTGGCCGGTGCCGGCGGCTACGTCGGCATTCGCCAGGATCCGGACTGGATCTTCGTCGACGGCCTCGAGCAGCCATGATCGCTGCAGACTTGCTGTCAAGGCCCAAGCCCGTGGCGCGCACAGTCCGATCATGGTTCGTCCCGGTTGGATCGTTTATACGTGGTGTCCGTGGCTGGCTGCCAGCAATGGTGGCACTGCTGGTGCTGCTGGTCGTCCTCCGCGGCACGGCGCCGATCTACGACACGCGACTGCCGCCACCGACCGGGCGCGAGACCTATGCCGAAGTGACGCCGGTTGCGGTGGCTGGCGCTGAACGGGCGTTCGAGCCGATTGCAGGGCTCGGCGATGGCGCACAGGGTGCCCGGGTGCGCTATGGCGACAAGGCCCTGCTCGAGATCGCCCGACTGCCTTCGCAGCACGCGATCGACCGCTACGTCGCGACCGAACTGCAGCCACGGCTGCAGCGCTATGAGTGGCACGACAGCCACCGCGCCATCGATGGCTGGCAATTTCGCGCCGATGGCGCGATCGGCCGGCTGTATGGCTGGCAGAACCAGGATTGGCTGTTCGTGATCGAGGCCGTCTCAGAGGCGGTCCTCAATGAGATCGTCGACCAGTTCGCCTACATCCGGCGGCGCTGAGCGCTGCCGGCCGCATGCGCTGTGTATACAAACCGAGGTGACCTGGCTGCCGCAGGACCTGGTCTTCGCCGACGGCTTCGAGGGAATGGTGCCGAGGTGATCACCAGACCATGCAGACGACGCCGGCCATGGTCACGCCGACGCCGAGTATGCGTCGTCGGGTCAGGGCTTCGCCGAGGAATGCAGCCGCGAACAGCACGATGAAGATCGACGCGCTCTCGTTCAGGACCGAGGCGATCGCGGCGTCGGTGTACTTGTAGCCGGCCAGCCACATCGTCATGGCCAGGTACTGGCCGACCAGGGCGGCGACGAACAGCGCCAGCCAACGAGTCGGTCGGGCGCTGCCGTGAAAGTGGCTGCGCAGCCGCGGCAGCGCCGCGTACAGCAGGATCAACCCGGCGACGGCCCCGGAGACACGCAGCAACACGATCCACCAGAACGGTTCGGTTTCCAGCACGCGTTTGATCGCGACGATCGTGATCGCCATCAAGGCGACCGACAGGGCGCCGATCCAGATGCCACGGCGCAATTGCGCCGCCGGCATCGGATTGAGCCGATCCGGGGCATTGACCAGCAGCACGCCGAGCATGACCAGGACGAAGCCGGCGACCTGCAATGCAGCCAGGCGTTCGCCGAGCAGGGGCACCGACATCGCGATGACGAACGGGCTGTAGAGATTGCCGATCACGCCCATGCGTCCGGCGCCGACGGTATTCAGTGCGTACAGGTACAAGGTGTCGGCGATCGCGATGCCGAGAACTCCGCTGGCCAGGACCAAGGCCACGGTCGCTGGCGCCATCTGTGGCCAGGGCAGGGGCGAAAGGCCGAGCAGCGGGGCCAGCGGCGACAGCAAAACCGCCACCGTTGTCAGCACCAGGGCGAGTACGATCGTGTTCTTCAGCAGGCACAGCCGCAGCGGCGGCAGGTCTTCGCCGAGCCGTTTGTAGATAATGACGCCCACCGCCCACGCCAACGCGCAGCCCAGGGACAGCGCTTCACCGATGCCGATCACCATCGCCGCACGCTATACGAACCGCCGTCCAGGAGCCAGCGGCATTTTTCGGCCAGCGCGATCGTCAGGTCGGCAGCCGATTCGGGGCCGCCGATGATCCGCTGGCGACCGCCAAAGCTGTTGTCGGGGCGCGAGCCGGAAGCGCCGCGGCCGGGAGGACTGAGCGCGCGCCAGGCCGAACTGGTCCAGCGCGTACGCTTCGTCGTTGCCCTGGCGCGCAGCCTGCACCGCTACGGTACGCCGGCGCCGCGCCTGGAGAACGCCATCAGCGATGTCGCCGCGAGCATCGGCCTGGTCTGCAACATCAACTCCAACCCGACTTCGCTGGTGTTCTCGTTCCGCGAGGACGGTGGGCCGGAGACGATGTTGAACGAACTGGTGCGGGTGGTGCGGCTGGAGCCAGGCAGCATGGATCTGCGACGGCTGTGTCTGGCCGACGAGGTCGTCGAACGGGTGCTGGACGGCAGCCTGGACATCGATGCCGGCTATGCCCGCCTGCTCGAGATCGAAGCGCTGCCCGGCATCCCACCACCTCTGGTGGTGCTCGCATTCGGCCTGATCGGTGCCGCGCTTGCGGTTCTGCTGGCGCGTGACTGGGCCGACGTCTTTGCCGCCGGCGCGATCGGGATCGCGGTCGGCGGCATTGTCCAGTTCTGTGCCGGGCGACCGAATCTGGCACCCTCCACCGAGGCTGTCTGCGCCTTGTTCGCGACCCTGCTCGCGCACGGCGTCAGCAGTCTGGTACATCCGCTGGCCGTGCAATCGGTCGTGCTTGCGAGCCTGATCGTGCTCCTGCCCGGTCTGGCTCTGACCACGGCCATCAATGAACTGTCGACCCAGCACCTGGTGTCGGGCGTGGCGCGTTTTGCCGGCGCGTTCGCCGTGCTGCTGAAGCTGACCTTCGGCGTCGTAGCCGGTACCCAGATCGCGCAGTTGCTCGGTTGGGGCGTGGTCACCGAGACTGTGCTGCCGGTGCCGGACTGGGTATTGTGGCCGGCGCTGATCGCGGCCGGCTTCGGCTTTGCGGTCACTTTCGGCGCCAGTCGCGTCGATATTCCGCTGGTAATGTTGGCGGCGATTGTCAGCTATCTGATCACCCGTCACGTCGGCGCTGCCGTCGGCAGCGAATTCGGGGTTTTTCTCGCCGCCTTGGTCGCCTGTGCCAGCGGTAATCTGTATGCACGCGTATTTCGGCGGCCGGGGGCGCTGATTCGACTGCCCGGAATCATTCTGCTGGTGCCGGGCAGCGTCGGTTTTCGCAGCCTGACCCATGCATTTGAGCGCGATATTTTCCTGAGTCTGGATACCGGGTTCACCCTGCTGGCGATATTGATCACCCTGGTCGCCGGACTGCTGTTCGGCAACTTGCTGGTGCCACCGCGACGCTCGCTGTGATTTGCTGACGACGGCAAAAAAAACGCCCCCGGGATTGCGGGGGCGTCTTCGATGTATTGATTCGCGGCGACCCGTTGCGTCGCCAGCGCAATCAGCGGATCAGCAGATCGTTCTCGCTGCGACCGCTGTCGAGCAGGGCCTGGAACCAGCGTGGGCGCTTGCCGCGACCGGTCCAGGTCTGGCTGGGATCGCTCGGATTGTGGTACTTCGGCGCCACCGAGCCGCGCTTGCCGCCGCCGCGACGCGCCTTGCCGAACAGCTCCTCGATTGAATAGCCCTTGCTGCGGGCGAATGCCGCGACCGCTTCGCGCACCTTGCCCAGTTCCTCTCGATGCAATTCCTGCTTGCGCGCCTGAGCTTGCAGGATCAAAGCTTCCAGCTCGGTTTGCGACAGCCTTTCGATATCAACGCTCATCAGGTACTCCTTGGCTTGCGGGTTTGGGTGTAGTGGTCCCGGACCGTCATGATTGCGGGCGATTTATGTACGGACTTCGGCTCTCGATATTGGCAATCATGGTCCGGGGCTGGCTTCTGGCCGGCAATAGTATCGAGCAATAATCCCGGCAATGACAAGGTTTTTTACCGCGCTGTTGCGGCGCAGCGACGAATTCAAGCAGATCGGTGCACTGAGCGGTCGGTCGATTACCGGCGGTTTTCTTCCGAGCGTTTGCCGACAGCGCCGATGGCGATGCCGGCGAATGGCCGGCTCAGCTGGCGTGGTCGCGCAATCGCGCCAGCAGGGCGGCGTGGTCCAGCGCCTGATTGTCACTGTCCTGGCGCTGGCGGTACTCGTAGCTGCCGGCGGCCAGACCGCGCTCGGAGACCACGACCCGGTGTGGAATGCCGATCAGTTCGATGTCGGCGAACATCGGCCCGGGGCGCAGGCCGCGGTCATCGAGCACGACCTCGATGCCGAGTGCGGCAATTTCCTGATACAGCGATTCGGCAGCGGCATCGACCTCGGGCTTGTTCTTCGGGTTGATCACGCAGACCGCGACCTGCCACGGCGCCATCGGTGCCGGCCAGAGAATTCCGGCGGCATCGTGACCCTGTTCGATCGCCGCGGCAACGATGCGCGAGACGCCGACGCCATAGCAGCCCATGTACATGACCCGGGCGCTGCCGTTCTCATCCAGTACCGTCGCGCCCAGAGACTGGGCGTACTTCTGGCCAAGCTGAAAAACATGGCCGACTTCGATGCCACGGCACAGGGCCAGGGCACCGCTGCCGTCGGGAGCCGGATCGCCGGTGACGACACTGCGAAGATCGGCGATCACGGCGGGTTCCGGCAGGTCACGGCCGAAATTGACACCGGTCAGGTGATAGCCCTCGGCATTGGCGCCGCAGACGAAATCGGCCATCGCTGCGACGTCGCGGTCGGCGACCACGGTGATCGGCCTGCGCGGCGCGACCGGCCCGATGAAGCCGGGTTTGCTGCCCAGATGATCGACAATCTCGTCCTCGGTCGCCGGACGGTAGTCGCTGCCGAGCGCTTCCAGCTTCGCGGCCTTGACCTCGTTGACCTGATGGTCGCCGCGGACCAACAGCAGGCAGAAGCCACTGCCGCCGATCACGGCGACCGACTTCACCGTGCGTTGCAACGGCAGGTCGAGCAGGGCCGCGACTTCTTCGCATGTGACCTGTGTCGGGGTCGCGACCCGTTCCATGGCCTGCGCCGGGGCGGGGCGCGGCGACGGTTCGGCGGCTTGCGCCATCTCCAGATTCGCGGCATAGCCGGACGCCGGGCTGTAGGCGATCACGTCCTCGCCGGAATCGGCCAGGACATGGAACTCCTGCGAGGCATTGCCGCCGATCGCACCGGAGTCCGCCTGGACGGCACGGAAATGCAGGCCGAGCCGTTCGAAGATGCGGCTGTAGGTGGCGAACATGTTGTCGTATTCGCGCGCCAGACAGTCCGGCGTCAGATGGAAGGAATACGCGTCCTTCATCAAGAACTCGCGCGCGCGCATGACGCCGAAGCGCGGCCGGATCTCGTCACGGAATTTGGTCTGGATCTGGTAGACGTTGACCGGCAGTTGCCGGTAGCTGCTCAGCTCGTTGCGCGCCCAGTCGGTCACGACCTCCTCGTGGGTCGGGCCATAACAATAGCCCTGGTCCTTGCGATCCTTCAATTTGAGCAGCTGGCCGCCGAAGCGTTGCCAGCGACCGGTTTCCTGCCAGAGTTCCTGGGGCTGGATTGACGGCATCAGCATTTCCAGCGCGCCGGCGCGGTTCATTTCCTCACGGACGACCGCCTCGACCTTGCGCAGGACGCGCAGCCCCAGCGGGGTCCAGCTGTAGATGCCGGACGCGAGTTTGCGGATCATGCCGGCGCGCAGCATCAGCTGGTGGCTGATGATCTCGGCGTCGGACGGGGTCTCCTTGGTGGTATGCAGATGGAATCGAGACAGGCGCATGAGGTTGTCTGGGCGGCAGGTCGGAACGGCGCGGACGCTGCGGTCGCGCACCGTCATCGGGGCGGTGTTTGGAGTACCACGACAGCGCTGCGCCGTACCACCGCAGTGGTCGCCGAAGTCGCGTGCCGCGTCGAGCGGGAAAGTATCGCACAGAGTCCGGGCCGGCCATCGAATCCATTGATGGTTGCCGTCGACAGCACCAGCGGCAGCGATCAGGGGGCGAGCAGACAGGGCAGCCGAACCACCTGACGCGACCGCGTCGATCGTCCGTTGGCGATCGCCTGACGCCGGGCGATGGCCGGCTATGGCATAATTCCGCCCCTTTGCGGGTCGATCCCGCCCCCCCATAGCGAGGTTTCAACCATGGATTTCCTGATCGCCAGCGCCTACGCCCAGGAGGCCGGCCAGGCCGGACCATCGGCGATGCAGCCGCTGATCATGATGTTGATCTTCATCGCGGTGTTCTATTTTCTGCTGATTCGGCCGCAGATGAAGCGTGCCAAGGAGCACCGGGCCATGGTCACGCAACTGGCCAAGGGCGATGAGGTACTGACCAGCGGCGGCATTGCCGGCCGCATCGAAGAGGTCGGCGATGCCTTCATCACCCTTGAAATCGCCAACAACGTGCGCATCAAGGTCCAGAAGAACGCGATCGGCAATGTCCTGCCCAAGGGTACGTTGAAGGACATCTAAGCCGCCGCGCACCCCCCGTTCCTGCCCTGAGTTGCCAACTCGATGACCAAGTTTCCGACGTGGAAGTATGTGCTGATCGTGATCGTAGTCGTGATCGGCACGTTTTATGCATTCCCGAACCTGTATCCGGACGATCCTGCCGTACAGATCTCGGCCACCCGCGGCGCGGTCGTCGACGAGGCGCTGCGTGAGCGTGCCCAAGGCGTGCTGGAAATGCAGGACGTGCCGTTCCTGCGTGCGGAGATCGAATCCGAGCGGATGGTGTTTCATTTCGACAACACCGACGTGCAGCTGCGTGCGGCTGAACTGCTGCGCGGCGAACTGGGCGAGAACTACGTGGTCGCGCTGAACCTGGCCTCGACCGTGCCCGGATGGCTGACCACGGTCGGCGGCCAGCGGATGAAGATGGGCCTGGACCTCCAGGGTGGTGTCCACTTCACGATGGAGGTCGATCAGCTGGCCAGTGTCGAGCAGCAGGAGACCCGCTATCTTGAGGATATTCGCGTACTGCTACGCGAACGCCGGATCCGCTCGCAGAGCTTGAGCCGGGCGCAGAATCGCATCGTTGCCGTGCTGCGCTCGGAATCGGACCGCGAGGCTGCGTTCGAAGCAATCGCAACGGATGTGCCCGACCTGACCCTGGAGTTCGGTGCCGGCGGCGGCGACAGCTGGGTGCTGAATGCGGTGATCAACGAGGCCACCTTGCGCGAGATTGCGCTGAATGCGATCGAGCAGAACGTCTCGACCCTGCGCAGCCGGGTCAACGAGCTCGGCGTTGCCGAGCCGATCATCCAGCGCCAGGGCGAATCGCGGATCGTCGTACAGCTGCCGGGTCTGCAGGACGCCACCCAGGCAAAGACGGTGCTCGGCGCGACCGCGACGCTGGAATACCGCGCCGTCGACGAGTCGGTCAATGCCTTCGAGGTCGCCGAGAGCGGTCGGGTACCGTCAGAATCGCGCCTGTATCGGCACCGGGACGGCAGGCCTGTCGTGCTCAGCCGGCGCCTGATCGTCTCCGGCGACCAGCTCGTCCATGCCGCCAGCGGCTTCTCCGCGGACGACGGCAGTCCGATGGTGTCGGTGCGTTTGAACAGCGCCGGCGCCCGACGAATGCTCGATTTCACCAATGAAAACGTCGGCAAGGGCATGGGCGTGGTCTTCGTCGAGCGCATTCCCGAGCTGCGTGTCGTCGATGGCGAAGAGATCCGTACCTCGCGAATCCGCGAAGAGGTGATCTCGGTCGCGAACGTCAGGGAGCCGTTTGGCCGCAACTTCCAGACCAGCGGCCTGTCCAGCGCTCGCGAGGCCAGTGAACTGGCCCTGCTGTTGCGCGCCGGCGCCCTGGCGGCTCCGATCGACATCGTCGAGGAACGCGTGATCGGCCCGTCGATGGGTCAGGACAATATCGATCGTGGTGTCACCGCGATCATCATCGGCATGCTCTGCATCATCGCGTTCATGGCGATCTACTATCGCGTCTTTGGTCTCGTCGCCAACGTCGCCCTGACCCTGAATCTGGTGCTGTTGATCGCAGGTCTGTCGATGCTCGGCGCCACCCTGACCATGCCCGGCATCGCCGGCATCATGCTCAGCCTGGCGATGGCGGTCGATGCCAACGTACTGATCTGCGAACGCATTCGAAGCGAATTGCGAATGGGCAATTCACCGTTGATGTCAATCCGCGCCGGCTATGACAAGGCCTGGACCAGTATTGCCGACGCCAATGTCACGACCCTTCTGGCCGGCATCGCGCTGTTCACCTTCGGCTCCGGCCCGATCCGCGGCTTTGCGGTGACCTTGTGCCTGGGCATTCTCGCGTCGCTGTTTACTGCCGTGGTCGTCTCAGAAGCGATCATTTCCCTGATTTACGGGCGTGGCCGCAAGCCGCAGCGCCTGGCCATCTGATCCGAGGAGCCACGGACCATGTTCCAGCTGTTCAACCCTGACTGGCAGCTCCCGATCATCCGGCTGAGCCGGATCACGGTCGTCGTCTCGACCGTGCTGATGGTGCTGTCCGCGTTCGCGCTGTTCAAGCCCGGCCTCGACTTCGCCCTGGACTTCACCGGCGGCACGGTGGTCGAACTCCGCTTCGAGGAGGCCGCTGATCTCGACCGCATTCGCACCACGCTCAACGAAGCTGGCTACGCTGGCGCCCAGATCCAGTCCTTCGGCAGCACCCGCGAGGTACTGATCCGCTTGCGTCCCGATCACGAGGAAATCGGTCGTGAAGCCGAAGACGAGGCTGCACCGGGTGCTAGCCAGCAACCACAAGCGCTGCGCCTGAACGCAGGTGAACGCGTCCATCGGCTGCTGGCCGACACCGGTATGCCGGCGGAAATGCGTCGCAACGAATCGGTCGGTCCGCAGATCGGTCAGGAACTGGCCGAGGACGGCATCGTCGCGATGGTGTTCGTGATGGCCGGCATCATGCTGTATGTCGCGCTGCGCTATGAATGGCGCTTCG
>CAZFUH010000120.1:0-11357 GCA_964522235.1 uncultured Rhodanobacteraceae bacterium | reverse complement strand
CCGAAGGCGAACGCGGTCTGGTAGTGTTCGCCACCTCGGATCGGATAGTGCAATTTCGGAATCCACTCGCCAAGTCGACGCACCGCGACCGATTCCAACGGTTGCAGCCAAGCACGCCACCGGCGTGCGTCAGGATCGTCCCATTCGTCCAGTTCGGCAACGAGTTGCAGCAGCCAGGCGTGGCCGTAGGGACGCTCGAAACCGGCGCGATCAGGATGGGCCATGTAAGCGGCTTCGTGCAGCAACGCCGGCTCAGTCAGGTTCTTCGCCAACGCAGCTCGAGCGGACTCAGCGAATCCTGCCTCCGGATACAAGCGGGTCAGGCGTGCCAGCAACCAATGTCCGTGCACCGCCGAGTGCCAGTCAAAACAGCCATAGAACGCCGGCGTCAAAGCCTTCGGCGAACCGACTTCCTCGGCTCCGGCCATGACGTGGTGGATCAGGTTCGGAAACTCCTTGTGCACGCACGCCAGCGCCAGTTCGGCGAAACGTCCGGCGCGCTGCCCATCGAGCGGTTCAGCCGTCACCGGCAAGACCCCGCTCAACAGCATGAACAGCATGCCCTGCGACATCCCGCGGCAGATTCGAACAGCCATGTCGACCCATCCCCATCATCGTCATCCTCGTCAGCGCGACGATATCACCATCGCTGAAGTCCAGCCCGCATCGGCGCCTCGTCCTACGGGCGCAGCCATGAGACCGCGTTACGGCTGCTGCAAGTTCAGGATTGACTGGCCGGACTCGCCGACTCCGGACTCGCCGACTCGGGTGCGAGGTGCTCGCCGTGAGCCTCTGCGAGGTGGCGCCAGGCACTGCGTTGGATCTCGGTTTCGATCGCCGGCAGACGCAGTTCGATTTGCGCGTAGTGGTCGCCGGGCGGATTTCCGGGCAGACCACGTCCCTTCAGACGCATGCGCCGTCCCGGCTGGCTGCCGGCAGGCACGTTCATCTGCACGGTTCCGCCCAGGGTCTCGACCTGGACCTGACCGCCCAGTGCCGCCTGCCATGGCGTGAGCGACAAGCTGCCGGTGACGTTGCGACCGTCGACCTGGAAACGCGGATGCGGCGCCAATGCCACCTCAAGCAGAATATCGCCGCCGCCCGGGGCCTGGCCGGCGAGGCGAATGCTCTGGCCATGGCCGATTCCGGCCGGAATCCGAACATCGTAGGTACGACCGTTCAGCGTAAGCCGCTGCGGACCTCCCCGAAAGCTCTGCTCCAGGGTCAGCACGATCGTCGCTCGCAGCGAACGCGGCGGCGCCTGACGTGGCCCGGAACTGCGATGAAACCCGCCGCCACGGCCGAAAAGGCTCTCGAAAAAGTCACTGAAACCGCCCTCGGTACCACCGACTTCTTCGTCGAACGAGAAGCCGCTGGCGTCCCAGTCCGGCGGCGGCCGAAAGTTCTGACCATCATGGTAGCTGCGACCAAGATTGTCGTAGGCAGCACGCCGATTCTTGTCGCGCAGCACCTCGTAGGCCTCATTGATCGCCTTGAAGCGCTGTTCGGCATCCGGTTCCTTGCTGACATCCGGATGGTATTTGCGCGCGAGGCGGCGGTAGGCCTTCTTGATGTCGTCTTCGGACGCCGCGGCTTCGACGCCAAGATCCTTGTAATAGTCGCGGTACTGCATGGCGTTGTATTCAAATATTCGACTTCGGCGGCGGAACTCGGAACTCGCGGAATCAGCGTAGCCTGGGGGCCAGGCGATCACCAATCCCGTACGACCATCGTGACACGTTCACGTACGCGATCGCCAACACAGCCATCCGGCACCACGGTTCATCCCGCTTATCTTGCCGTCTGCGTTGCGAGCGGAGCGAACTCCGCGCGGAATGATGGCGCAACTGACCCCGCCGCCTGGGCCAGGAGCCTGCGCGGCAGAAGCCGTCCGGGCTGCAAAGCCGCCTGACACGGTCCATACTTCTGCCGCGCAGGCTCCTGGCGGTCACGCTGAAGCTCGGAGAGCGGCCCGCATCGGCCGCTCTGTGTCGAACAGATGTTCCGATCGGCAGTCGCTGGCGGCCGACCCGATTCCGCGAGACTGCCCCGCCGGGGCCGGGAACCCCAAGAACGCGGGCTACGCGACTACTCGATCGTGATCCGGCGTGGCGTGGTCTCTGGACGCTTCGGGATCGAAACCTCCAGCACACCGTGACGACCGGCAGCCTTGATGCCATCGGCATCGGCCGAATCGGGCAGTGCGAAACGCCGGTAGAAGGTCCCGCGTGAACGCTCCAGACGAGTGTAGCGCTCGGTCTCCTCGACGTTTTCCGAGGAACGTTCGCCCTTGATGGTCAGGATTCCTTTGTCCATGGACACTTCAATATTCTTCGGGTCAACCCCAGGAATGTCGGCGAAAATCACGAAACGTCCCGCCTCTTCCTTGATGTCGACGCGCGGCGCCCACTGGCTGGTGACGACGTTGGACTGGTCGCCCTCGTCGATCTGGGCCAGCTTGTTGAACGCATCAAACGCCTGCTTGAACTCGTCACGCAGGTTCGGAGTCAAACCCCATTGACAACGGCTCAGGTTCATGTTCTAGCTCCTTCTGGTGGCTTGGCGCCGACGCTGGCGCCGATGGCATTCAGATAGGGTGGCGGCAGCGATTTTCAAGCGCCCTGGACGAACGTCTCGATACATCTGGCGGTCATCCGCGGGATGATTACAATGGACCTCCCGGGCCTTCCGGCCCAGACAGCGCAAGGAGCAGACCATGCAGATCCAGGTTACCGGTCACCAAATGGACGTCACCGAGCCCCTGCGCGAATACGCTACCGGCAAGATCGAGCGCCTGACCCGGCTGTTCGAGCACGGTACCAGCGCTCATGTCATCCTGTCGGTTGACGCCAAACTGGCGCACAAGGCCGAGTGCCAGTTCAATGTGCCCGGCAAGCAATTGTTCGCCGACGCCGAATCACCGGATCTATACGCCGCGATCGATGCCATGGTCGATCGACTGGACATGCAGGTACGCAAGTACAAGAGCAAGCTGACCGACCACCACCGTGCCCAGGCCCGGCGTGCGGCCAACGGCTGAGCGGCACCTTGACGCATTTGCGACCGGGCGCGGACGCCACCGCGCCCGGCGGGACCGCCGATTTCAGCGCGCCGCCGCGGGCAGGACGGCCGGCAGTGCATGGGAGACACGATGACGATCCCGCAACTTACCGTTCGGCAACTGTTCGACGAGGTCGGTGAGCGCCTGAAACTGCATTGGCTGGCCGGGCAGCGCGGCGAAAGCCGGATCGTTGAGCCGGGCGAGAACCTGACCCGCAGGCCGTCACTGGCCGGCTACCTGAACGTAATCTTTCCGAACAAGGTGCAGATCATCGGCACCGAAGAATTGCGCTATCTCGATGGCCTGGACCCACGCCAGCGCTGGGAGGTGATTGAAAAGATCATCAACTATCGGCCGGCCGCCCTGCTGATTACCAAGGACCAGCCGATACCTGTTGACCTGCGTGAAGCCGCCAACGAAACCGACACGCCGCTCTGGCAGTCACCCTTGCGCGGTCATGAGTTGCTGACCTATCTCCAGTACCACATGGCGCGCGCCCTGGCCCGACGCACGACCATGCATGGCGTGTTCATGGAGGTCTATTCGATCGGAGTGCTGATCATCGGCGACTCGGGTTCCGGCAAAAGCGAACTGGCGCTGGAGCTGATTACCCGCGGCCACCGGCTGATCGCCGACGATGCCCCGGAATTCACGCTGATCGCGCCCGACGTCATCGACGGGACGTGCCCGGAACTGCTGCAAGACTGCCTGGAAGTCCGTGGCCTGGGCATTCTCAACGTTCGCGAAATGTTCGGCGATACCGCGATCAAGCGAAACAAGTATCTTAGGCTGATCGTTCACCTGCAACGGATGGACGGCGACATCAACACTCAACCGATCGATCGTCTGCGCGGCGATGCCTCCAGTCGCCCGGTCCTCGATGTTCCGGTACCGATGCTGACGATTCCGGTCGCGCCCGGTCGCAATATCGCCGTCCTGGTCGAGGCGGCGGCGCGCAACCATATCCTGCGCTTGAAAGGGTACGATCCGGCTCAGACCTTCATCGACCGCCAGGCCCACCAGATCAAGCACCAGACACCATGGTAGAAGCCGCAGCCAAGGAAACCCCGAAATCTCAGCCACGCCTGGTCGTGCTGACTGGCTTGTCCGGCGCCGGCAAGTCGGTGGCATTGCGGGCCCTGGAGGACCTGGATTTTCTCTGTGTCGACAATCTCCCGGTGGCCCTGATCCCGGCGCTGATGGCCTCAGCACAGGGCGGTCGCGCCGATTATCCGCGGGTTGCCGTCGGCGTCGACGCTCGCAACCGGCCGGAAGATCTGGCCGAACTGCCGCGCATCCTGGCGCAACTGGCCGGCGCAGGCTACGAAACACAGGTGGTGTTTCTCGATACCGCCGACGATGTCCTGATCAAGCGCTACTCCGACACCCGCCGCCGCCACCCGCTGGCTTCCGATGGACGCTCGCTGGCTGACGCGATCGCTCTGGAACGGCGACTGCTGCGACCGTTGCTGGCGATTGCCGACCTGAACATCGACAGTGGCAGCACCAATGTCCACCAGCTGCGCCGGCTGATCAGTACCGAAGTCGGTCGACATGGACTGAGCCTGATCCTGCTGCTGCAATCGTTTGCGTACAAGCGCGGCGTACCAGGTGATGCCGACTTCGTTTTCGACAGTCGCTGCCTGCCCAATCCGCACTGGTTGCCGGAGCTGCGGCCGTTGTCAGGCCGCGATCCCGAGGTCTCAGAGTACTTCCAGTCGGAGCCGGTGGTGGAAAGTTATCTTGCGCATGTGCGCGGACTGCTCGACCATCTGCTGCCGAGGTTCGAGGGCGACGACCGCAGTTATCTGACGATCGCGATCGGCTGCACCGGTGGCCGCCATCGCTCGGTCTACCTGGTCGAACGGCTGGCTGAACACTTCCGCGACAGCCGTGACAATGTCCTGGTCTTCCATCGGGAGCTGTCATGAGCGTCGGCCTGCTGCTGGTGGCGCATGGCGACATGGGTGCCGAACTGATCCGGGTCGCGCGCAGTCTGCTTGGCGAACTGCCGTTGACGATCGAGGCGGTGTCGATGCCGAACGACTGCGACAATGGTGCTGCACTGGACCTGACACGGCAACGAGTGCAGCAACTTGACCAGGGTGACGGTGTTCTGATCATGACCGATCTGTATGGCGCAACGCCGAGCAATATCTGCGGCCGTCTCGACGCACTTGGCAGGCATACCCGCCAAGTCTCGGGGCTGAACCTGCCGATGCTGGTCCGGGTATTGAACTACGCTGATCAGCCGCTCGACGAACTGGCATGCACCGCATTCACTGGCGGCCGCAACGGCATTGTCCTGGCGCCGGGGGTCGAATGATCGAGCGCGAGATCGAGATCATCAACCAGCTCGGCCTGCATGCCCGGGCTGCAGCCAAGCTGGTGCAGCTGCTCGGCGCCTTCCGGGCCAACGCCTGGCTCGGTCACAAGGGTCGCGAAATCAATGCCAAGAGCATCATGGGCGTGATGATGCTGGCCGCTGGCCACGGCTCGACCATCACCTTGCGCCTGGACGGAGAGGACGAGGAGGCGGCGATGACCGCAGCCATCGACCTGTTCCAGCGTCGTTTCGACGAGGGCCAATAATGCCGATCGGCCGGCGCCTGGAACTGTATGGTCAGCCCTGCGCCCGGGGCATGGCATTGGGTCGCGCGCGCCTGATCCATCCCAGTCATTTCGAGATCGACGAACGCACCATTTCGGCACGCCGCGTACCGGTCGAGATCGCCCGCTTTGAACAGGCCTTGAACGACGCCCGCGGCGAGATGGTCAGCGTGCGCGAGACACTCAGCGGCAGCTTGGCCAAGGAACTGGGCGAGATGCTCGACGCCTATGCGATGCTGCTGGAAGACCCGTTGTTCACTGATGCAGTACGCACGCGCATCCACGACGAGCGCATCGGCGCTCATGCCGCCCTGAAGCGCGAACGCGATCGCCTGATGGCCGAATTCGAGGCGATCGACGATCCGTACCTGAAAAGCCGCAGCGAAGACATCGAACACGTCATCGGCCGCGTTGTCAGCGCCCTGTATCACGACACCGAAGAACGCATCGACCCGGCATCGCTGGCCGGCGAAGTGATCATCAGCGACTCGATTGCTCCGGCCGATATGGCCGAATGGAAAGAACACGGTGTTCTGGCGCTGATCACCGCCGAAGGCAGCCCGTTGTCGCATGCCTCGATCCTGGCCCGCAGCCTGCATCTGCCGATGCTATGCGGCGTACCCGATGCCCTGTCGCGCGTGCACGATGGCGACGTCGTCCTGCTGGATGCGGAAACCGGTACCATCGTCGTTCATCCGAACGAGGCCGACCAGGCCCGCTACGAGGCCTGGCTTGAGGAGTCGGCGCGCGATGCGCAGCGCTTGGGTCGCCTGCGCAAGGCGCCGACCCGCACCCGCGACGGCACTTCCGTCCAACTATGGGCCAATGCCGAACGACCGCAAGACGTCGTCCATGCCCACGCCCTGGGCGCCGCCGGCGTCGGTTTGTACCGGACCGAGTTTCTGTTTCTGCAGCGGCCCGGGCTACCGGACGAAGAAGAGCAATACCGGGCCTATGCCGCCGTGGTCCGTGCGATGCGCGGGCGCCCGGTGACGATTCGCACCCTGGATGTCGGAGCCGACAAGGCCGACCGCAGCGGTCTTGCCCTCGCCCATGAACCAAATCCGGCCTTGGGTCTGCGCGGCGTCCGCCTGTCGCTGAGCCGGCCTGACGTATTCAAGACACAGATCCGGGCAATCCTCCGTGCCGCAGCGCATGGGCCGATGCGGGTATTGGTGCCGATGGTTACCGATGCCGCCGAACTGAAGGCCGTGCGCAAGATGTTCAAACCGTGCCGACGCAGTCTTGAAAGCGCCGGCTACGAGCTCGGCGACCGGGTCGAATTGGGCGCGATGATCGAGGTGCCGGCGGCGGCGATCGCGATCGAACCGATTCTCGCCGAGGTCGATTTCGTTTCGATCGGCACCAACGACCTGACCCAGTACCTGCTCGCGACCGATCGCAACAACGACATGGTTTCAGCGCTGTACGACCATGCCCATCCGGCCCTGGACTTTCTGATACGGCGGGTACTGCATGCATCCGCGGTGGTCGGCAAGCCGGTCGCGGTCTGCGGCGAAATGGCCGGCGACACCGTCTATGCCGAACGCCTGATCCGGCTCGGCATTCGCGAATTGTCGATGCACCCGTCGTCGATCCTCGAAGTCCGGCGCGCGATTGCGGCGATCGACCTTAGCCAGCCACTACCGTAATAAAATTCAGTTTGCTGTCCAAGCTGCGTTTGCGGATCTAATCAATTGAACTCAATCAAAGCGTGCCGCTGCACACAGGCAGGAACGCACCGCGAGAATCGCGAATTGAAGTTATTCCCCGTGTAGCGGCGCCAGCGATTCCAACACCTGCGGTGCGCTGACCGGCTCGGCCCCGGGCTCGGGCGGCATTGCCTGAAGACGACCGTCCGGCAGCTGATAGGGAACCGGCTCCAGCACGCTGGCGCTGCCATCGGCGGTGTCGACCAGGCGCCAGAGGCGACCGGTGACAGTATCGAGCATGTACTGGTCGGCCGCGAATTCGTTGATCTGGCCGAACACGTAGCGACTACCGCTGCCGAGGGCATTGGGTCGGTTGCTGGACTGCGCGACAGCGGCACCGGCTGCGAACAGCAGAGCGGTACAAGAAATGTGCTTGATCAGGTTCATGGTGATGCCAGACCGCGAATCCGCCGTTTCGGTTCCGCAATCAAAACCGGATCGCAAAAAAATTCAGCGCCGCAGAATCTGCAGGACTTCTTCCAGCTCCAGTCGCAACTGCTTGGCCAACTGTTGCACGATCGATGACTCCATGCGCCCCTGCTCGCCCTCCAGCCGCTGCCGGGCGCCGCCGATCGTAAAGCCCTGCTCGTACAGCAGAGAACGAATCTGGCGAATCATCAGTACGTCCTGGCGCTGATAGTAGCGGCGATTGCCACGACGCTTGACCGGCTTCAGGCTGGCGAACTCGGTTTCCCAGTAGCGCAGTACGTGCGGCTTGACAGCGCACAATTCGCTGACCTCGCCGATCGTGAAATAACGCTTTGCCGGGATCGCCGGCAGTTCGTCATTGCTGGTCGGGTCCAACATAGGTTTCCACCCGCGCGCGCAACTTCTGACCGGGTCGGAAAGTCACGACACGACGGGCAGATATGGGAATTTCCTCACCGGTTTTCGGATTTCGGCCAGGACGCTGATTCTTCTGCCGCAACTCGAAGTTGCCAAAGCCGGACAGCTTGACCTGCTGGCCTCGTTCCAAGGCACCCCGCAGCGTTTCAAACAGTGCATCGACGAACTCCTTGGCCTCGCGCTTGTTCAGCCCGACGTCCTGGAACAACCGCTCGGCCATCTCCGCCTTGGTCAGCGTCGCCATTCCCCCTACCCTCTCAAAACGGCTTGGAACCGGTCGGTGAGCACCTGCACCGCCCGGTGCATCGCCGAGTCGGCTTCATCGTGGGTAAGAGTGCGCGATGGGTCGCGTAAAATCAAGCCCATGGCCACACTTTTTACACCAACAGACAAGCCTGGACCACGATATTCGTCGAACACCCGCAGTTCTTCCAGCAATCCGCCGAGCGTCTGCCGGATGGCGTTCGCCATATCTCCATACGCCACCGCATGTGGAACCTGAACCGCAATGTCGCGGCGCACCACCGGATAGCGCGAGACTCCGGTCGCCATCGGCACTCGGGCCGAACGCAACGCTTCGAGCTGGACTTCGGCAACCGCAACCTCGTCGTCCAGGTCCAGCGCCGCAATCAGATCGGGGTGCAAGACCCCGACCCGTCCGACCTCGACATCGTCCCGGAACACCCGTGCCGAGCGTCCCGGATGCAACCAGGCGATATTCGTAGCGGCCTCGAAACGCCAGCGATCCGGCTCGCCGCCCAGGCCGATCAGAGCCTCGAGGTCGCCTTTGAGGTCGTAGAAGTCGACCGCGCGGCGGCCCTGGGCCTGACCATTCCAGTGCTCGTCCTCGGCCGCGCCAAGCGCGGCAAGCGCCAGGCAATCGATCTCGACTGGAGCACCGCCCTCACCTGCGTGAAAGCTGCGTCCGAGTTCGAACAGGCGCAGGCGCTCCTGCTGTCGCGCCCGGTTGTGGGCCAGCGCCTGGACCAGACCCGGCAGCAGCGAAGGCCGCATCACACCCAGTTCGGCCGACAAGGGATTGGCGAGGTCGATCGTGCCGTCGATCTGCCGCCAATGACGCAGCAGTGCGGCGTCAACGAATGCAAAGCAGATCGCCTCCTGCCAGCCGCGGGCAGCCAGGGTCCGGCGCAGCAGCCCATCGCCGAGACTTCGCTCGCTGGGCAGGGTGGGCGCCAGATCGCCCCCTGGCGCTCGTGTCGGCACCTGGTCATAGCCGTGGATGCGCGCGACCTCCTCGATCAGGTCTTCCTCGATCGCAATATCGAAACGTCGGCTCGGCGGTGTCGCCTGCCAACCCTCGACAGTCGCTTCGACGCGCATGCCGAGCGTACCCAGAATGCGCTCGACCTCGGCATCGCCGATCTCGATCCCGAGCAGCCGACCGATCCGTGCTCGTCGCAACTGCACGGCGGAACGACGCGGCAGCGCCGCCTCGTTCACGGCTTCGGTCACCGGCCCGGGCTCGCCGCCTGCGATCGCCAGCAGCAATTCGGTCGCGCGCTCGATCGCGCGCCTCGGCAGATCAGGATCGACGCCACGCTCAAATCGGTGCGAGGCATCGGTGTGCATGCCGAGCCGACGGGCTCGTCCGATGATTGCAGCTGGCGCGAAATGCGCACTCTCGAGAAAGACGCTGCTGGTGTCGTCGGTGACCCGCGAGTCGAAACCGCCCATTACGCCGCCAAGTGCCTGGCCACCGGCCTGGTCGGCGACCACGACGAAATCGTCATCGAGTTCGGCTTCCCGGCCGTCCAGCAGCTTGAGCCGCTCACCCGGGCTCGCCATACGTACAACAATGTCACCTTGCAACCGGTTGTGATCGAAGGCGTGCATCGGCTGGCCGAGCTCCAGCATCACATAACTGGTGACGTCGACAACGGCACTGATCGGACGGACACCAGCACGACGCAGGCGCTCGGCCAGCCAGATCGGAGTCGACGCACGAACATTGAGACCACGAATCACCCGGCCGAGATAGCGTGGACAGGCATTGCCGGCATCCAGGCGGACCGCTCGGAGTTCGGCAATGGTCGGCGTCACCGGGCGGCTTTCGGGTTCGCGCAGCGGCCGGCCGAAGCTGGCTGCGACATCGTAGGCGAGTCCGAGCATGCCCAGGCAGTCGGCGCGGTTTGGCGTCAGACCCAGCTCGATGCTCGCGTCCGGCAGGCCCAGAAATGCCGCCAGGGCCGCTCCGTTCGGAGCATCAGCGGGTAACTCCATCAACCCGGAGGCATCCTGGTCCAGGCCGAGCTCCTTGGCCGAACACAACATTCCGGCGGACTCGACGCCCCGCAATTTCGCCGCTTTGATCTCCACGCCGTTGCTCAGGCGCGCACCCACGGTTGCCAGTGGTGCCTTCAAACCCACGCGCGCGTTCGGCGCCCCGCAAACGATCTGCACCGGCGCATTTGTGCCGGCCTGGACCTGGCAGATCTGAAGCCGGTCAGCGTCCGGATGCGGCTTGGCATCGATGATCTCGGCGACGACGACCCGATCCAGCCCACCGCCGACTTCAGCGACCGACTCGACCTCCAGGCCGATCATGTCCAATCGATGGCACAACTCGTCCCGGGACACACCCGGATCGACCCATTCGCGCAGCCAGTTCTCGCTGAATTTCATCGCGGTTCGCTCCGCTCACCTGCCGTCAATTGAATTGCCGCAGAAAGCGCACGTCATTCTCGAAAAACGCGCGCAGATCGTTGACTCCGTAGCGCAGCATCGCCAGCCGCTCGCCACCCATCCCGAATGCGAAGCCGGTATAGCGCTCCGGATCGATACCGCAGTTTTCCAGCACCTTCGGGTGCACCATGCCGCAGCCGAGAACCTCCAGCCAGCGACTGCCGCCGTCAGGCAACTGCCAACGGATCACGACATCGGCGCCGGGCTCGACGAATGGAAAGTAGGTCGGTTTGAAACGCATTTCGAAGTCGCGCTCGAAGAATGCGCGCAAGAACGCCGCCAAGGTGCCCTTGAGGTCGGCCATGGTCACCGACTCGCCGACGACCAGCCCCTCGATCTGATGAAACATCGGCGAATGGGTCTGGTCGGAGTCACTGCGATAGACCTTGCCCGGCGCGATCAGTCGGATCGGCGGACTGCGGCCG
>CAZFUH010000119.1:0-11382 GCA_964522235.1 uncultured Rhodanobacteraceae bacterium | reverse complement strand
CAGCACTGGCCGATCGCAGCGTCTATGTCGGCAGCTACTTCTTCGACGCCGCTCGTGACGAGTTCGACGACCGCGACACCGTGCACCGCGATACCCATCGCTGCCTGGCGCAGTCGACGCTGAAGGGTCTGATCGACTTCGAGGCCGACCGCGGCCGCGCCGAGTTGCGCGACATCAATGCACTGAACTCCTTGCTGGAGCCACCGCTGTGGTTGCGGGCGCTGAACGACCGGGTCGCGATCGGCTATGGCGCCGGTTCGGCCGACGACTGGCCGACGGTATTCACCTGCATCGGCTATCACCTCGGTTCGGAGCTGCTCGCCGACCAGGAGTTCTCGATCATCGACGAGACCTTGCGCATGCAGGCACCGGATCTGGTCGAGCACTTGCGTGGACACACAGTCAACATTGCCGGCCAGGACCACATCGCCTACCAGTGGATCGCGATCCACTCCGGCCATGGCGGCGGCGCCGAAGCCGACCATTTCGAATGGGCGACGCAGGGCGCTCGCCTGGCGTTCCGGTTCGTGCCGGAAAACCACCACGCGGTGCTGCGCCAGCAGATGCACCACGGCTTTCTGAGCTTCGCCCGCGATCACTCCGAATTCTTCCATCACGTCAACGACGCGGCGTCCTGACGCCCGCGCCCCCAGCTCAAGGACCACACCCATGGCCAGCATCAATTTCTTCCAACGGCTCGGCAACCTCTGGCGCGGATTCATTTCGCTGTGGGTCGCCGACATCGAGAAACGCAATCCCGAGATCGCCTACGAGAACGCGATTCGCGGCATGATCAGCAAGTACACCCGGCTGAAGTCGGCAACCGCGGCGATCATCCGCCGACGCGACGAGATCGACGCCCGCGTCAATACCGCGCGTACTGCGCTCGAGCGCACCAATACCGACCTGGAAACCGCCCTGGCGACCAACCAGGACGATCTCGCCCTGGTCCTGCTGCAGAAGAAGTCGGCCTTGGAACAAGAACTCTCGGAGCTGGCCGCCGATGCCGAGCAGGGTCGCGGCGATGCCGAGGACGCCAAGAGTTCCCTGCTTGCCGTGCAAAGTGAGATCAGCAAGCTGCGCGCCGAACGCGATCGCATGCTGGCGCAGATGAAGAGCGCCGAAGCGCGCCTGCAGATCCAGTCCCAGCTGGACGGACTCAGCGTCGACGCCGAGGTCCAGGCGCTCGACCGCGTACGCGAACACATCAAGACTACGGTCGCTGAAGCCAATCTCGGCAAGGAACTGCGCGACACCGATCTCGACGTGCGCCTGAGCAAGCTGCGCCAGAGCAGCGGCAACGTCACCGCCCGCGCCCAGCTCGATGAACTCAAGCGCCAGCGCGCCGCCGAGGCGCAGGCGGCCAGCGGACCGAAGATGTGAGCATGAACACGACCAACCTCCTGCCGGAGTGGGCGCAAACCGTCCGCCGCAAGTACGTCGGCGGCGAGGCGGCCGTGTTCGTGCTCTACCACAATGTCTTCGACGAGATCCTGTACGAAGGCCGCTGGTACACGCTGGAGAATTTTCTGACCGAGGTGCTGCTGAAGGACAACAAGCAGACCATCCTGGTCTACGATCCATCATCCGGCGCCCGTTATGCCCGCCACGGCGCCAGTACCGAGGCCGAGCCGCTGGCCGCAAGCCATCCGCCCGAGGAGGCGCTGGCACTGATCGAAAAGGAGATCATGCTGCGCAGCAGCGCCGCCTTGATCATTCCGTATGCCGGAACGCTCGCACCACCCGGCGACGTCAGTTTCCAGTCGGCGGCCGACCGCATCGCCGCGATCCGCCTGCATCGCTGGTCGCTGTCCAGAGAACTCGGCAACAAGGACAACATCGTATTCCTGTTGACCGAATCCCTGGTCGAACTGAATCCAAAGATCGTCGCCAATCCGCGCGTCGCGGCGGTCCAGGTTCCGCTGCCGGACCTGGACGCCCGCAGCGCGGTGATCCGCCATGCCGACCCGAGCATCGACGCCGTTCACGTACGCCGCCTGGCCGAGCACAGCTCAGGCCTGCGTTCAGTGCAGATCGCACAGATGCTGACGCCGCGACCGGCGACCGGCCTTGGCGAAGGTGAGCGCCTGAGGCTGATCCGTTCCCTGCTTGGAGACAGCGCCGATGCCGAGGAGCGCGCGGCCAAGCTGGCCGCGATCACCCAGGGCATGACGCCGGAAGAAATCCGCCATCTGATCAATCCCAGCCATCCGTTGCCGGAAACCGAACAGGGCGACCCGTACGCGGCGGTGATCGAACTGGTGCACCGGCGCAAGCGCGAGATCATCGAGAAGGAGTGCGAGGGGCTGATCGAGTTTGTCGATGCCCGCCTGGGCCTGGACGCGGTTGGCGGCAACGAGGGCATCAAGGCCGAGCTGATGCAGATCGCCGCCGCAATCCGTCGCGGCGATCGCAATCGGGTTCCGATGGGTTTGCTCTTCGTCGGCCCGATGGGCACCGGCAAGACCTTCGTCGGCAAGTGTTTCGTCAAGGAGTCGGGGCTGACCGCCGTGACCTTGAAGAACATCCGCTCGAAGTGGGTCGGCTCGACCGAGTCGAACCTGGAAAAGGTGCTGGCGATGGTAAAGGCGCTGGGACCGATCATTCTGATCATCGACGAAGGCGACCGCAGCTTCGGCGACAGTGGCGAAAACGACGGCGGCACGTCATCACGGGTGATGGCGCGCCTGAAGGAATTCATGAGCGACACCGACAACCGCGGCGTCGTGCTGTTCATCATGATGACCAACCGGCCCGACAAGCTCGACGTCGACATCAAGCGCGCCGGCCGTCTGGATCGCAAGATCCCGTTCTTCTACGCCGACAACGCCGAGGACGTCGAAGCGGTGCTGAAGGCGCTGTTCAAACGCTATCAGCTCGGTGACGCCGTGCAATGGCCGCGCGACCGCAAGACGCCCTCGGCCCGGCTGGTCGGCTACTCCAATGCCGATCTCGAAGCCGTCTGCCTGCTGGCGCTGAACCTGAGCAGTGACGACGGTGGCCAGGTTGCCCTGAACACCTTTGTCCAGGCGATCGACGACTATGTGCCGGCCCAGGATGCCGGCATGCTCGAATACATGGAAATGCTGGCCGTGTTCGAAGCCTCGCGCAGGAGCATGCTGCCGGCGCGCTACCGCGACATGTCGCGGGAGGATTTCGACGCCCGCCTGCGCCAACTCAAACTCGAACTACGCATCTAGGAAACCGCTCCGATGACCACTTTCGCCTCCCCCGCGCTGGAACTGCACCACATCCAGTTCATTGTCCGCGCCCTGTACGACCTGGCCGAAACCGACGGCGTCCATGATGCCGAACGCGTCATGCTCCGCGGCTTCTACGACCAGTGCCAGGAAGACGCACACGCCCTGACTTCGTTCGACGAGCTGATCAGCGCCGACTTCGATGCCGCTCGCGCCGTCCAGCTGTTCGACACCGAGGAACTGAAGGCAACCTTCCTGCAATCGTGCGTATTCCTGGCCTATGCCGATGGCCACTACTCGGCCGGCGAGCGCGCCAAGGTGCGCGCCTATGCCGATGCTCTCGGCGTAGCCGCTGGCGATCTGGCGACGATCGAGGACGCGGTCGGCGACCATTTGCTGCAGCAGATCTCGCGTATCGAGAACACCGAAGCGCTGCAGAAGGTCGCCGCCGATATCGCCTCGTCCGACTGAACGACGCGATCGCGGCGACGAGCACCGACGATGGGACAGTTTCGGGACGGCTGGCGCCGGGGCGAACTGTTCGGCTTGATCGCCCTGGTGCTGCTGCTGATGCTGCTCGCCAGACTGCCGATCGTCAGCGTCGCCCTGTATCCGTTCGTGCTGTTCAAGACCTTTGTGCATGAACTGTGGCACGGCCTGGCCGCCGTACTCAGCGGCGGCAGGTTCCTCAGCTTCGACATTCATGCAGACAGTTCCGGTCTGGCCTGGACCCAGGGCGGCAGCCGCTGGTTCGTCGCCAGCGCCGGCTATCTCGGTGCATCGTTCACCGGCGGCGTGCTGCTGGTGCTCGGCGCCCGCGGCGTGCCAGCGCGCGCCCTGCTCGTGGTGCTCGGCGCGGCCCTGATCCTGGCGAGCGTCTTTCTTGCCGGCAATGTCTTCGGGCGGCTGTCCGGGCTCGCTCTGGGCGCCGGCCTGCTGCTGGCCGCGGTCTACCTGTCGCAGACCTGGCGCGACGGACTGTTGTTGGTGCTCGCCGTCAGCCTGGCCCTGGATGCACTGAACAGTCTCCTGGTCCTGACGCGGCTGTCGCTGTTCAGCGACCGCCATACCGATGCCGCGACGATGGCGGAACTGACCGGCATCCCTGCCCTGTTCTGGGCCGCGCTCTGGATCGCACTGTCGCTGGCCATGCTGGCCCTCGCCCTGCGCCTGGCCTACCGCCACCGCGGCAGCGGCGCATCTCGACCGGTTCGAGCCGGCTCGGGCGCTTGACCTGGCCGTATCCAAGAGCCGCGCAGCGACCGACGCCTGACAAGCCCCCATTTCTCACACCGCGCTGTCGCGAGGGCGCCGAGATCGTGTCGTGGTGCGGCGCACGGACTGTTTGCCGGCGGAGGCGTAGTCGACCTACGTCGAGCCGACAAACGGGAGTACGCCGCGCCACGGCGCGAAGATCGGCGGCCGCAGCAGGTGCGGTGTGAGAAATGCGGGCTAGCCCTGGCTACTGGCCCGCCGGCGGTTCCCAGAGTTCGAGCTTGTTGCCTTCTGGATCGATGACCCAGCCGAACTTGCCGAACTCCGACTCTTCGATCTTGTCGAGAACATTGCAGCCTTCCGCTCTCAGCTCGACGAGCAGCGCGTGCAGATCGGCGACCCGGTAGTTGATCATGAACGAAGACGTGCTCGGGGCGAAATATTCATTGCCGACACCCGAGACATTCCAGACCGTTGTGCCGCCGCAGGGATTGCCTTCGCCGTCGGCCCAGCGAAACGCCGCGCCGCCCCAGTCCTGAACATCGATCCCGAGGTGCTTCTGATACCAGCTGCGTAGTGCCTCCGGATCCTTGGCCAGAAAGAAGATTCCGCCGATACCGGTGACTCGCTTCATCTCGATCTCCAGGTTGCACAGCCGGCTCGAAGCATAGCGCGGCGCCGCTGGGCGTGGAGATCAGGTCGACTAGTCGCAGAAATTCAGTTCGATGCCAGTACCGGCCGGATCCTCGAAGAACAACTGAAACTGACCGGTATCGGGAACGCGATTGCTCCTGAAGCGGATGCCATGCGCATGCAGCCTCGCTTCCACGGCGGCGCGCTCGGAACAACGGAATGCGACGTGGTCGAACACGCCAGGAAGGCTCGCGGCATCGGCCGAACGCGGCTCGTCGGTGGTCGCCACCGAGAGGTGCAACACATCTTTTCCACCGGCGTACAGCCAATAGCCGAAGCTGCGGAACGCCGGCCTTTCCCCGACCCTCAGGCCGACCACGTCACAGTAGAACGTGCGCAACTTCTCGATGACTTCGCGCGACGCGCGCAGGTTGAAGTGGCATAGACCGGTGACTGACATTCGACTTCCTACCCCTATTCGATGTCCGATGCTAGCGTACGACCACTGCGGTGGTTCCGCGACCGCGCTTGAGCTGCCATGCGCTCCATGGCCGCAGCGAGCGGCGGCCGGCTTCGGCCTGCCAGCCGATTCGTGCCAGCTGCGCCGACAACCGGCTGCGAAACGAAGCATGGGTGACCACGAGGATGCACCGGTATCGCAGCGCAAGTTCGTCCAGCTACGCCGCGGCTTCACCGATACGTTGCGTCTCGGCCGGCGTCGGGTAGCGGCCGCGCAACGACGACAGCGTGCGAGAATGGCCGCTGCTGCCGACGCGCTCATGCCCATGTCCGCTCCTGATTCCGAACCGCAATCGCAGAACGCGTCACCGGCGCGGGAACGCCTGCGCCGCCGCTGGTTGGACGAGGCACTCGGTGCGGCGTCCGGTCCGTTGACCGCAGCCTCCGCCGATGCCGGCTTTCGCAGCTACTGGCGCGCGCAGACAGCGAACGGAAGCGTCATCGTCATGGACTCGCCGCCGGCACTGGAGGATGTACGGCCGTGGCTGGAGATGCACGCAATCTTGAACTCCGGCGGCGTGCGCGTGCCACGGATCCTGGCGCAGGAGGTCGATCATGGCTTCTTGCTGCTTGAGGATCTCGGCCAGGCCACCTTGCTCGATATGCTCGACGAGGACAATGCCGACGCCTGGTTCGCCGCCGCGCTGACGCAGTTGCTGAAGATCCAGGCGATCATCCCGGCGGCGGATTTTCCGGCCTATGACCGCGCCCTGCTCGAACGCGACCTGGGACTGTTCGCTGACTGGTTTCTGGACCGGCACCTGGGCCTGACGCTGACCGGAGACGAGGCCGACGCGCTCGCGCGCGTGAACCGGTTTCTGATCGAACGAGCGCTGGCACAGCCGCGCGTGCTGGTGCATCGTGACTTCATGCCGCGCAATCTGATGCCCGCCGATCCTGGCCCGGCGGTGATCGATTTCCAGGGCGCCGTGCGCGGTCCGATCGCGTACGACCCGATCAGCCTGTTCCGTGACGCCTTCGTAAGCTGGCCGCACGAGCGCGTCGAGGGCTGGCTGCACGATTACCACCGGCGTGCGGTCGACGCCGGCCTGCCGGTGCCGGACTGGTCGTGCTTTCGCACCGATGCCGATTGCTGCGGGGTTCACCGGCATCTGAAGATCCTCGGCATCTTCGCGCGCCTGCGTCATCGCGACGACAAGCCGCACTACCTCGACGACGCCGAGAGCTTCCTGGGCTATCTGGAGCAGGTGACCGTCCGTTACCCGGAGCTGCACGCGCTCGGCGACCTGATTGAACGGCGTATCCGTCCTGCCCTGGTCGAGACCGCCGAGCCGGCGCGCTGACGCCGGCTCGAAAGTGACTGCTCAGCCGCCGTCGAAGCCATCGGCATAGATCAGATCGATGTCGATGATGGCACCGAGGGTCGGCACCGCTTCCGCCGGCCGGGCTCGCTCGGTGCCCGGCGCCTGCCACTGCCGGGCCGGCGGCAGATACAGCGGGAGCAAGGTCGGCGACGGAAACGGCCAGGCCGGCGGACTGGTCGGATTGCCATTGCCGGCAGCCAGCAGGGGACTGCCGGGGGCCGGACGGTAGTCGTGCCCGGCTGCATTGACGAAACCCGGATTCGTGCCGGTGAGATTGCCGGTCCATTCCAGCGGCAGCCAAACCGCATCGGTATTGAACCAGTTGTTGCTGCCGGCGACGCGGCGTGTACCGGCCGCCCAGACCGCCTCGACATTGCGTTCGATGCGCAGTTCACCGGGGCTGCTGCGCCAGATCACGTTGTTGTGCGCTTCGACCGACTCCAGGCCGTGAAACAGCCGGAACACCGTCACCGGCGAGGTCGCAGAAGAGATGATGAAGGTGTTGTTGACGATCCGGTAGCGGCCATGGCTCTCGCCGGTGCCGTCACCGCCCAGGCGCATGACCGCACCGAACGAATTCAATGGCGAGGAATGCACGATGACGTTGCCGAGCACTTCCGAATCCTCGCGCGCCATGCCCGGGGTCCAGCCGGGCAGCTGCTCGAACGGATCGGGGCCGATCAGCTCCAGTTCGTGGTACCAGGCGCCCTCGAACCAGTTGTAGTGGATCTCGTTGCGCTCGTGCCGGCTCTTCAGCAGGTTGCCGCCGGTGCCGGCGTGCACATAGTTGAAACGCATCCGGAACACGCTGCCCAGATTGCTGACCTCGTCACTCTGGATGTACAGCGCATGCTGCCGGTCCTCAAATCCGCAATTGCGGATCTCGCTGTACTCCAGTGTCAGGTTGCCCGAGTACTGGTCGCTGCTGAGGATGCCCTGGCGACTACAGTCGCGCACGAGCAGGTCGCGCAGCACGACATCGCGGGCGTTGACGAACACGCAGCGCGAGCTGCCACCGGTGAACTCCAGACCCTCGATGACGACATGATCGGCGCGGCGCAGTTCGATCGTATTGGTTCCGCCCGACAACAGCGGGCGCTGACCGCCGGCGCCACGCAGGCCGCGAATCACGATCGGCTGCTGGGCATTGCCGGAACGGTTCAGAATGAACCCGCCCGGGTAACTGCCCGGGTGGACGGTGACGATGTCGCCCGGTTGCAGGTTGACGGCCGCCGTCAACGCCTGCAAGGTCGGGTACGTCTGGCCGCTTCCGACCTGGTATTCGGCGGCAAACGCCGGGATCGAGAGAACCGCGAGATTGAACGCAATGATTCTTAACACAAAGACCCCCTGTCTCGTGCGCAATGGAACGCCGGCACGAAACCGCGCCGACGCCGCCGACCTGGGCGGCGACGGAAGTCGATCATCGACCAGTGGCAGCATGCGCGGCAAGTGCCAGCGCACCAGCGCAACGCCATACCTCGAGCCAGCCACCGGCCCCGACCACGGTCGTAGCGTCGAGCTTGCTCGACGACGATGCAACGGTCGGAGCAAGCGGCCTGACGGCCGCAAAGCGCAGCAAGCTGCGCTCTACAACAGCAGCGCATCCGGTACGGGGGCGAAGCGGTGAAGGCGATGATCTTTGCCGCCGGGCGCGGCGAGCGCATGCGGCCGCTGACCGATCATCTGCCAAAGCCGCTGCTGTCGGCCGGCGGCCGGGCGCTGATCGAATGGCATCTGGACCGGCTCGCGCGGATCGGCGTGACCGAAGTCGTGATCAATACAGCGCATCTGGCCACACGCATCGTCGAGACCCTCGGTGACGGCAGTCGCTACGGCTTGCGCATCGTCTACAGTCACGAGGGCGAACAGGCGCTGGAAACCGGCGGCGGGCTGCTGCACGCCCTGCCCTTGCTCGGCGAAGCGCCGTTTCTGCTCGTCAATGGCGATGTCTGGAGCGACTTCGAATTCGACCGGCTGCCGCGCGAACCGGAAGGATGGGCGCACCTGGTCCTGGTCGACAACCCCACGCATCATCCGGACGGCGACTTCTGGCTCGATGCCGAGGGCCGGGTCCACGATCAACGACCGACGCCCGAGCTGGGCCACGCCAGTCATGCCGATGCCACCATCGATGACGTCGTCATCGAATCGCCACGACGGCTGACCTTCGCCGGGATCGGTGTCTATCGGCCGCAGATCCTGCTCGGCTGGCGCGGCGTGATCGGCCATGCGCCGGGCGCACGCACGCTACCGCCGCGGTTTCCGCTGGCGCCACTGCTGCGTGCGGCGATGCGCCTTGGTCGGATCCGCGGCGAGCAGCATCGCGGCGCCTGGACCGACGTCGGTACGCCGCAGCGTCTGGCCGAACTCGATGCCGCCGTGCGCGCTCAGGCTTTGCCAGCAGCCTTTCGGACGTAGACGCGGTCGTCGCCAGAGAGCGCGAAGATCAGTACCAAGTCCGACAGGCTGCTCTTGGCGGCCCATTCATCGGGTCGCCAAGAGCGAAGCACTACACTAGTGCAATGGCTCTGACCAATCGCCGCTCCTCGTCCTCCGGCACCGAACGCGCCAGCTTCCGGCTCGACGACGATGCCGCGGTGCTGCACTTGCATGGCGAATGGACGCTGCCGCAGTTCGCGAAGCTGCAACCGGCCCTGGACAAGGGCCGTGCCGGACACCGGGCGCGACGCATCGACCTTACCGCCGTCGAACGCATGGACAGTGCCGGCGCCCTGCTGGTCGCCGACCTGCTGCACCGGAACCAACTGGATCTGGACGCACTGGCCGGTGCCGCGCCCGAACAACGCGCCCTGCTCGAAGCCACGCTGGCGACCTTGAAGCAGCCGGCGGTACACGAGCCCGGGCGCCGCTGGACCGATCTGTTCGCCCATGTCGGCGAAGCCAGTGTCGAGCTCCTGAAACAGGTCCAGCGCCTGCTTGGCTTCATCGGCCAGATCGTCGCGATCCTGCCCGGGGTGGTCATCCGGCCGCGGCGTTGGCGGCCGACATCGGTCGTGCACCACATGGAGCAGACCGGCCTGGATGCACTGCCGATCGTCGCCCTGCTCTCGTTCATGGTCGGCGCCGTGATCACCTTCCTGGGCGCGGTCGTGCTGCGCGAGTTCGGCGCCAGCATCTTTGCGGTCGAACTGGTCAGTTTCAGTTTCCTGCGCGAGTTCGGCGTGCTGTTGACCGCGATTCTGCTTGCCGGCCGTACCGCCAGCGCATTTACCGCCCAGATCGGCGCGATGAAGTCGCGCGAAGAGATCGACGCGATTCGGACCCTGGGCATGAATCCGATCGAGGTGCTGGTGGTGCCACGCCTGATCGCCCTGCTGCTGGTGTTTCCGCTGCTGACCTTTGTCGCGATGGCCACCGGCATCCTCGGCGGACTGGTGATTTGCGCCAGCAGCCTGGACATCTCCCCGGCCATGTTCCTGGCGCGGTTTCAGGACACCTTCCAGATGCGTCATTTTGCCGTCGGCATGATCAAGGCGCCGGTGTTTGCCCTGGTGATCGGCTTGATCGGCTGCCTGGAGGGCTTCAAGGTCGCCGGCAGTGCCGAATCCGTGGGTCAGCGCACAACCTCGAGCGTCGTCCAGGCCATCTTCCTGGTGATTCTGCTCGATGCCGTATTCGCCCTGTTGTTCCAGGAGCTGGGAATGTGAGTACGGAGCACGTAGTCGAAGTGCGTGGCCTGATCAGCCAGTTCGGCCGCCAACGCGTGCATGATGATCTGGCTCTGGACGTGCGGCGCGGCGAGATCCTCGGTGTCGTCGGCGGTTCCGGGTCCGGCAAGTCGGTGCTGATGCGCAGCATCATCGGCCTGCGCGAACCGGACGGCGGCCGGGTCCGGGTGTTCGGCCAGGATCTGCAAGCGCTGGACGCGCGCCAGCGCCGCGACACCGAACGCCGCTTCGGCGTGTTGTTCCAGGACGGTGCCCTGTTCTCGTCGCTGACCGTCGCCGAGAACGTCGAGGTTCCGATGCGCGAGCGCTTTCCGGAGCTCGATGCCGCACAGCGCTGCATGCTCTCGGATCTGAAGATCGGCCTGGCCGGCCTGCCTCGCGATGCCGCCGACAAGTACCCCAGACAGCTCTCCGGCGGCATGCGCAAGCGCGCCGCCCTGGCCCGCGCCCTGGCCCTGGATCCGGACATCCTGTTCCTCGACGAGCCGACCGCCGGCCTCGACCCGATCGGCGCCGCCGCCTTCGACCGCCTGCTTCGAACCTTGCGCGACGCCCTGGGCCTGACCGTATTTCTGATCACCCACGACCTGGACACGCTGTACACGATCTGCGACCGGGTCGCCGTGCTGGCCGACAAGAAGGTGCTGATCAATGCGCCGCTGGCCGAGGTCGAACGCTTCCAGCACGATTGGGTGCAGGACTACTTCCACGGCCCGCGCGGCCGTGCCGCCCGCGCCGCGGCGGGCTAGCCCGGGTTTCTCACACCCCACCTGCTGCGGCCGCCGATCCATCCGCTGG
>CAZFUH010000118.1:0-11385 GCA_964522235.1 uncultured Rhodanobacteraceae bacterium | reverse complement strand
TCGGTATCCACAACCACGGCACGATCTCGATTGGCGACACCTTCACCGAAGGCGAAGCGCTTGCGTTCACCGGCATCCCGAACTTTGCTCCGGAACTGTTCCGCCGCGCGCGCCTGCGCGATCCGCTCAAGCTCAAGCAGTTGCAGAAAGGTCTGGCCCAGCTCAGCGAGGAAGGCGCGACGCAGTTCTTCCGGCCGCTGATGAGCAATGATCTCATTCTCGGCGCTGTCGGCATGCTGCAGTTCGATGTCGTCGCTTACCGTCTGAAGGACGAGTACGGCGTCGATGCCGGCTTCGAGTCGGTCACGGTCGCGACCGCACGCTGGGTGCACTGCGGCGACGACAGGAAGCTGGAGGAATTTCGCGACAAGAACGCAATGAACCTGGCGATCGATGGTGCCGGTGGACTGGTCTATCTGGCGCCCAGCCGGGTCAACCTGCAATTGACCGAAGAGCGATGGCCGGACCTGCGCTTCGCCGCGACCCGGGAGCATGCCAGCCCGGTCTGAGATCGAGCCCATACAACGACGAAGGCGGCACCTTGGTGCCGCCTTCCGATATTCGAAACCTCAACCGTCGCTTGACGCTGGCGCTCAGGATCCGCGGCCGAAGCTGAAGATGCGGTCGTCGTCCTCGCCCGTGCGGGCACTGAAGATCACGTCGGCATCGCCATTGCGGCCGAACGAAACCGCGAGAATCGCGTCGCTGTCGGCAACCGCAGCGTCGACGGCAGATGCCAGTCCGGCATCGGCATCCGGCGCCGACATGCGCTGGCCGACGAAGACCGCGCCAATCGCCATCGCCGACACCGCTGCCGCCAGCGCAAACCGCTGCCGGCGCACCACCGACGTGCGCAGCGGAACGACCCGGCGGACCGAGGGCGCGCTGGGCTGCTGCGCGAGATCGGCGGCAACCGTACGCGACCATTCGCCGCCGGCCTTGGCCATGCGATAAGCGCTGGCCAGCCGTGGCGACTGGGCGATCGCAGCGACCAGGCGGAAGCGGCGCTCACCGGCAAGCCGGCCCTCGGCGAGATCGATCAACTCACCGATGTCGACGTCGTCGAAGGCGCGATCATCCGCGTTGCAGGCATCCCGATACAGTTTGGCGAGTGTCGTGTCAGTCATCGTCGATCCCATCCAGTCCAATCGCCCGCAGGCGATCACGCAATTCGTACAGGCCGCGATACATCAGGTTCTTCGCCATCGTCGCGGTCATATCCAGCAATTCGCCAATCTCTTCAGGCGTGAAGCCCTGCAAAGCCAGGCGAACCGGCTGCTGGCGCCGCTCTGGCAGTGCCGAGATGGCTATACGCACCAGATCCATGCGTTGACCATCGCTGGCGCTGCGCACCGGACCGACCCGATCCAGCAGAGCCTCGATTCCGGCCTCGTGGCCGGCCTCGGGCAAAGCCGTGGTCTGTTCCGGCTTGCTGCGGCGCAGGGCGTCGATGACCGTAGTCACCACCACCCGCTGTACATAAGACGCAGGCAGGGCCGAATTTTTATCACGCTCGACCGCCCGCCACAGCCGGATGCGCACTTCCTGCTCGATGTCGTCAGGGTCAAGTCCTTGTTCCGGCTGGCAATGTTGTACGCATAGCATGCGCAGCCGGGCGCCGTGACGCAGCAGCAACTCGTTCAGTAAACGGTCGGTTTCCGTACCGGAGGAACTCAAACCCAGGCTCCGCGCGAAAAGTGCGACATGGTCGGTGCTCCGGCTCGGGCTTGGCAAGTGGCTGCCAGTGACCCGACCGGCTCAACCGGCAATGTAGTTCTGCAGCTGCTCGATCTCGCGTGCCTGCTCGTCGATGACCGCCTTGACCAGGTCGCCGATCGACAACACGCCCATCACCTTGCCGTCCTCGATCACCGGCAGGTGCCGGACCCGACGCTCAGTGACGATGCGCATGCACTCATCGACGGTCGCCGTAGGCGCCACGGTGATCACCGGTGCCGACATGATTTCGGCAACGGCCGTGGTCTTCGACGAGCGGTCCATCAGGATCACCTTGCGGGCATAGTCGCGTTCGGAAACGATTCCGACCAGGGCGTCGTTGTCCATGACCAGCAGGGCGCCGACATGTCGCTGGGCCATCTCCCGGATCGCGTCCAGAACCGAAGCTCCGGGCGCGACGTGATAGACCTCGCCACCCTTGCCCTGCAACAGATGACCTGCATTGTGCATGACCGGACTCCAGCTGTTTTCGCCAGGCCAGTCTAGCGCCGAATGACGAGGAACGAGCGGCGCGAGGAACGCGAGTCTGGCCCGGTGCCGGATTGTCGCAGCCGACCGCGCCGGTTTTTTACTCCAGCTCGAAATCGTCGGCGAAGATGACTTCCGTGACGGCATGACAGAGGTGCTCGCTCGGTTCGCAGACCATACCCTCGCAACAGCTCGCGGCGCATGGGTAGAAGGCCTCGGCAAACGATGCCGAGTAGCTGCTGGCCCAGCCGCCGCTGCCCGCCTCGGTCCCGTGCAGGCCGGGGTTCCTGCCGTCGTGCATCGGATCACCGCCGTGGCCGATGCACTCGCAGGTGCCGGTTAGGTGACAGTTCGCCCCGTTGCCGGGCGCAGGCCCCCATGTGGTTCCGTAGCCCGGACAATTCGGCGGAACGCATCCCGCAGCGTCCGGTGGAGGCGACGCGCACGGATCGGGTGCAGTGTGGTACCCGTGCTCCCACCAGCGCCTCATGTAACGCCGATAGGGACCAAGATCGATGTCGCCGATGGTGTCGGGTACGCGCAGCAGATCGAGCGCAAGGGCTTCGCCTCGCCACGATCCGGACGAGCAGCAGTTCTGATACGGCGCCGCGGAGTCGACGAACCCATACGGATCACCGAGCCAGCGATCACCGTCTCCCGTGGTCACAAGTCTCCAGTACGTGGCTTCCGTCCCGCGATAGCCCCAGATCACGTCGCCGGTGCCGCTCGAGGCGCGCGGGGTGTCCAGGACGGTGTCCTCCTCGGAGAATCCAACGAAGCCGGTCGCCGCGAGCTCCGGGTCACCGAGGAGAAACGCGGCGATGGCGATTGCCGAAGCGGTCGCCTTGATACGGTCGGACTCATGCCAGTTGCGGACGATACCGGAGTAGTCGATGCCGACCTGGATGAGCCGGACCAGGGCGAGCCGATGCTCGGGCTGCGTCATGGGATCGAAATCCGAGAGCATCAGGCGCAGGACCGCATCTCCGAGGCGCTGTGCGCGCGCGGCGTGGTAGCCGTTCACGCTGCCAGCCGTGGAAGCCGAAGCCAAGAACCCCTGGGTCAGCGTCATGTTGCCGCGGCGCTGGTTGTTCCGGCCGTTCTGGCCGAGGAAGGGCGTACTGAGAAACGCGCTCACGTCCTCGATGTCGAGGCCGATCAGTGCCTGCTCCATTGGCAGCGAAGGCAGCAACTCATACCGGATGTCGCAGTGCGTGTAGTAGTCTGCGCCGCGGGCATCAGGACCCGCGTAGGCGGGGCGAAAGGCGTTCGGAGGCGGTGCGACCGGCACGACGGTCAGGACGGCGGCGAAGAGGAAGCAGTTGTCTCGGTCGCAGCCGCTCTCCATCCGGTTGTCGATGCCCTTCATGATCGACACCGGCGTGTCGGTCACGGCGATCTCGGCAGGCAGGCTCTGTGTCCGTGCCTGGTAGACGTCCGCGAACGACGAGAGTCCCTGTCTGTCCCATACCTCGCTCGCGATCTCCCAGCCGTGCCGGCACGCACCGCCGCTCTCGCAGCCCGGCAGGTGGTCGGGTGTAATCCGCTCGATGCCGACGCGGCCGTTCTCGGCCTTCAGCCACCAATCGCCGTTGAGAAACTGGCCGCACTCGTACTCGCGGTCGAAGTGGAAGGTGATCTCGTCCAGACAGTCGTTTCCGCCATAGCAGCGGGCGGAGGAGTCCGAAGCCGAGACGCCGTGCACGCAGTAGTCGCGACTGTGTTCCGAGCACTGCGAGTCGCCGCTACACGGTTTGCCGCTCGCCAGGCACGTGCCCACGGCACGCGCCTGGACGCGATCGAACGTCACGCTGGGGCAGGTCTGTGCTTGAACGCTACGGGCCGCTGCGCCCGCAGACAGCAGGACGAGGGTCAAGGCAATGAAGATACTGTGCGGAAGGCGCATGAGTGCTCCAGCAAGGACGATCCCGGCCAGCCCGTGTGCGACCTCGGGACCGATGCCTGAACAGGATAGGACATCCGCACTGGCGGAAGATAGGAGACCGCTACAAGCTCGAGGACGGGTGCACTGGATGGTGAGGACGCGAGATCCAGCTCTCGTTCGTCATGGTGATCGCATGGTTCTCGCCGAAGGTGGTATTGGTCGGGAAAAGCCCCCCGGCGCGGCGCGCCCTGAGGTGTTGAAGAGCCGACGTAGATGGCCCGCCGTCGCCAATGGACCCAGCTTGCGACTCTGCCCGGTTCTCGTCGAAGGTCGAACCGGAACAATGAAGCGCGGCGAACACGGTAGCTGTGCGGCGGCAGACCCCTGATCCGCCGGAAAACCCGAATCACGTGGTAGCCGATCAGTCTCAGTGACCGATCGGCTCGGGCTTAAGGCTTCTTCCAGTGTTCGGACTTCCTCATTCTTTCGGTTTCATCCTTGGAAGCGTAAAGTCGGACAAAGCCGCACTCAGCACAGACAACCGGACGGACCAAGCCTCGAACATCACCGATGGAGTCGAGGCCGGGCAGGTCAGTCGATGTCTCTAGCCCGCATTATTCATGAACCTTCTGCTGCGGCCGCCGATCCATCCGCTGGGACGCGACGTGCTCCCTCCAGTCGGCTCGACGTAGTGTCGGCTACGCCTTCGCCGCCTTCCAGTCCGCGCGCCGCGTCCCAGCGGCGTCTCGACGACCTCGCGACGAACGTTCACGAATAATGCGGGCTAGAGCTCGAAATCGTGGGCGAAGATCGTGTCGTCCTTCGGCAGCTTGGTCGGCAACGGCCAGACCCAGGCGCCGCGACCGCGGGTGAACACGGCCAGGGTGGTGAAGCCGCGATCGACCGCCATGTCCCAGATCATCACCCTGGGCAGGCCATTGTCGAAGCGCTGCCAGACCACTTCGTCGGCGAACGCATCGTTGGTGTAGTACAGGCCCCAGTCGGTACCGGCGAAAACCTGGCCGGGAATGTTCGGATTCACTGCGACAGAGTTCGCTGGAATGTTCGGCAGATTGCCGCTGACATCGCGCCAGGCGAACGTGGCGCAGTTGTTCTCGCACAGCAACTGGTAGATGTGACCCGGCTGCCCCGGCGTGTTCTGGTCGAAACCACCCAGTGCGGCATAGCCGACCGCCGCGGCGCCCGGATCACCGGCGTCGATGACGTCGACGACGACGTCCATGACCGGCCGGTTCGGCAGAACGGTGTTGCTGGCGGTGACATTGACCCAGGTCGCGCTATTGGCCGAGCCACCGTTCATATTGAAGCCGAACCAGACATTGCCGTCGTTGGTACCGGCGATCGCGATCGAAGCGGTGGCGATGCCATAGGCAAGCTGGTTGATGAACGAGCGGTTGCCGAGCGTTCCCTTGGTCAGGTTCGGACTGTTCACGTACCAGCTCGAGGTCGGAATCGCGCCCTGCAAGGTCTCCCAGACCCGGTTGGTGCCGCCGAGCATATAGGTACAGCCGACCGCAGAGGTGCAGCCGCTGCCGGGGACATCGAGAGCGCCGTAACGGTAGATCTCCACCGGCATGACGAAACTGCGGACATCCGAGGTCCAGGCGCCGCTGGCGGCCGAAGTGCCACCGGCGTGACCGCTGGTCGATACACGCAGATTGCCGTTCTGGCTCGAGGCATACCAGCGCTGCTCGTTGACCGGCTCGATCCGCGAGTAGATGCCGTCGCCACCGAGGCGCACGTTCCACGTGCCGGCGACCGGATCGGTCGACGACCAGCGGATATTGGAACTGCCGTTGTCCTGGGCGCCGGCGGCAGCACCCGGTGATGCGGCAAAGGCAAAGTTGCCGGTGATATCACCCGAATACAGTTCCATCGACCCGATCGTCCGGTTCAACGACAGGTAGGTCGGCCGGTTCGCCGAACTGGTACCACCGCTGCCAAAACGAATATTGGCCGAGTAGTAGACACCACCATCGGTACCGACCAGGACCTTGTCGCTGTCGTAGCCGCCAAGACCATCGGGCAGGTAGGCGCTGGCGTGGTGATCGACGTGGGCATTGCCGTTGCCGTAGCCGCAACTGATGTTCTGGAACGTGCTGCCGCCGTTCATCGAGCGGTACAGGTCGACGCCGCTGAGCAGAACGATCTCGGGATTGTTCGGATCGACGGTCAGATTTGCGTCGTACCACATCTGCTGACCACCGCCGGCCGAGTTCGGACAGCTTTGACTTTGCACACCGGCAGTTGCCGCGACCTGGCTCCAAGTACCGCCGCTGTCATTGCTGCGCCAGACCCCGAGCACGTTGTTCGAGGTTGCATGCGAACCCATCGCATAGAGGATCTGGGGATTGCTAGGGGCGATCGCCAGCTCGATCCGGCCCAGGGTCTTGCCGCTGGGATTGCCGTTGCCGGTACCGGCCGGCCAGCCGTTGTTGAGCAGGGTCCAGTCGCCGAGCGCCGGACAACCGGCCGTCGGCATTGCCGCACGATAAACGCCATTGGCGCCGAGATTGGCCAGGTCCGGTTGCACCGTGGTCGGGTTGCCGCGGGTACCAACCGCCGCATACAGGTCGGTGCCGCTGCCGGTGTCGACCGTGAGCAGACCGGTGATGTCCTGACGTTGACTGGAATGCGAGTTGGTTACGCAGGGTCCGTCCCAGTTGCTGCCACCGTCGTAGGAAAAGTACAGACCGGTCTTGGTGCCGACGATGATCCGGTCGGAGTCAGCCGGATCGGTGACGACCTTGCCGATCGCCTGATATTGCGGAAAACCCAGACTGGCCGAAGGCGGATAGAACGGTGTGAACACGTCCTCGCCGAGCACCTGCCAGGTCTCGCCCTGGTCGATGCTCTTGAGCAGACCGGCGGTGCCGAACGAGAACGAGCCGTAACGCAGGTCGCCGGTGCCGGCGTAGATCACGTCGGAATCGTTCGGGTCGATGTACAGGTCGCCGATGGCGATCGACTTGATGTCCGGCTGATCGGTGACGTTGCGCCAGGTCGTATTCACGTCGCAGCAGTCGGTGCTCTTCCAGACGCCACCGCCGTCGGCGGCAGCGAACACGGTGTGATGGCCGTTGACGTCAGGTCCTTCGGGCACCACGACGATCGCATTGGTGCGTCCAGAGACCTGGCCATAGCTGCTGAACACCGCCGGCTGCGGACCGATGAAGGTCCAGGACTCCGGATCCAGCGCCAGCGGCGACTGTGCCGAGCGCTGATAGCGCTTTTCACCGGCAGGCACCCCGGATGGAACGCGGGCGTCCTCGATCTCGGCGTCGCTGTACCAACTCGGGCTGAAGTGCATGGTCGGATAGGCGACCCGGATCGCCCAGTAGTCTCCGCCCATCGGCTTCAGATTGACGCGCTTGGGCGGCGATGTGCCGAGCGCGAAGGCAATGCAGGTGACGGTCAGGGCGGCCAGCGCCCCCGCAGTCCAGTTCCAACGCATGTTCCGTATCCTCCCGTAGTGAATCACGAGACGATCGGCGGCTGCTTTCGTGAACCTGGCCGACGATGCAGACCAGATGCACCCGCAGTCTCACCAACCCTCCCCTCGTCGCGCAGCGCCCTCGACGTCCCGCTCCGCCCGGCCGCAGTCTACGCCGCAACGCGGCATCCCGCACGTCTTTGCGGCGCACGGTGCAGGCGTCCTGGCGCATCGACACAATCGCAGGGTCCGCCGGGTCTGCCGCCGCTGTCTGTGCGACGGCGTCTGCGCCGCCCAGCGCCCGCCAACGACGCGGCTCGGCTACCGGCCCGGCGCAGATCGATCGGCCGCCGCCGCAGCCTCGGCGGTGTCTCCGGCGCGGCCGCGATCCTTGCCGGCCGGCTCGACCACGTCGAGCAGGTACAGCGGCCGTTGCTTGACCTCCATGAACAACCGGCCGAGATATTCGCCGATGATCCCCAGCGCCAGCAATTGCAGGCCGCCAAGAAACAGCACCACGGCCATCAGCGACGGATAGCCCGGGACCGGATCTCCGAACACCGCCGCCTTCGCGACCACCCAGATGCCAAACACGAACGCAAACATCGCCGTCAGCAGGCCGATGTAGGTCGCCAGCTTCAACGGCGCCGCCGAGAACGAGGTGATGCCCTCGATCGCGAAATTCCATAATTTCCAGTAGTTGAATTTACTGGTTCCGGCATGGCGGCGATCACGCTGGTAGACCAGGGCGCATTGCCGGTAGCCGACCCAGGCGAACAGGCCCTTCATGAACCGGTGCCGTTCCCGCAGCTGCTTGAGCGCCTGATGCGCGCGCCGGGCCAGCAGCCGGAAATCGCCGGTGTCGGCCGGAATCGGGGTGCTGCTCATGCGCCCGATTGCGCGGTAGAACCACGCCGCGGTGGTCTTCTTCAACCAGGTTTCGCCAGCCCGTTCGGCGCGGGTGCCATAGACCACATCGTAGCCGTCGCGCCAACGGACGATGAAGTCGGCAATCAGTTCCGGCGGATCCTGCAGGTCGGCATCGATGACGACGACGGCATCGGCATCGGCATAGTCCAGACCCGCGGTCAGCGCCAGCTCCTTGCCAAAATTGCGCGACAACTTCAGGGTCGAAACCCGCCGGTCGTCGACAGCCAGCGACTGCATCACCGCCCAGGTATCGTCACGGCTGCCGTCGTCGACGTAGATCACCCGGCAATCCAGGTCCAGGCTGTCCAGCACCGGTGCCAGCCGGGCATGAAAGGCGCGCAGGCTTTCGCCCTCGTTGTAGGCCGGCACCACCACGTCCAGGGTCTCTCGTTCGCTCATGACCCGAATGCTAACCGACCCGTCGGGTCGGGGGCGCGGCGCCAGGCCGTGGCGACGGCCGCAACCGAAGCTCCGCGTGCTCAATTCGCGTCGATCGCCGACAAGTATGCCGGCCCGCCCAGAGCGCGCATCTGCGCCAGAATCCAGTCCGCGCGCCGAAGCACCTGCGGACTCGGCGGCTCGACCCGATAACGGCGTGGACTTGGCAATACCGCGGCCAGGCGCGCCGCCTGCAGGTCGCTCAGTGCCGCTGCCGAACGGCCGTAGTAGGCCTGAGCAGCGGCCTCGACGCCATAGAGACCGGGGCCGAACTCGGCAATATTCAAATAGACCTCGAGCACCCGGCGCTTCGGCCACAAGCCCTCGATCAGGACAGTGAAATAGGCTTCCGCGCCCTTGCGCAACCAGCTGCGCGAAGGACTCAGAAACAGATTCTTGGCAGTCTGCTGACTGATCGTGCTGCCGCCACGGCCGCCCTCGCCGGCCAGATGCTGCCGGGCGACCTGACGCAATGCCGCCATGTCGAAACCGCGGTGGTGCGGAAACTTCTGATCCTCCGACGCGACCACGGCCAGGCGCATGACCGGCGCGATCTGCTCCAGCGGTCGCCACTGTCGCTGCAGACGGGCCTCGGCCTTGCCGTCAGCCCTGGCCTCCAGCCAGTATCGAACCATGAAGCTGGTCGTCGGCGGATCGACAAAGCGCAGCAGCGCCACCGCCGACACGGTCAACAGCAGCCACGCGACCGCCGCCAGCAGGCACCAGCGCAGCAGTCGACGAGGCCAGGAGCGGCGCTCGGGCCGGCGGCTGTCGCCGCGCGGCTTTCGTTGCCGACTGCCGCCCGCGCCGCTACGGCGCCGAGGTTTGCTCTGCCGCCGCATCGTCCGGATCGTCAGCCGGCGCGAGATCGTCGCTGACCGCGCTGTCGCCATCTTCGATGTCGCCGATGTCGCCGATGTCGCCAGCTCCGCCGTCGTCGCCGGTCGGCCTCGGCTCGGAATCGGAATCGGAGTCTTCGCCGTCGACCATCCTCTCCACTGGGGTGGCGATCTCGACCGCCAGCAGCCAACCGGCGCCATCGAGATGACGCCACAAGCGCAGGTAGGCACCGGCATCCGGCGAACCACCCAGGCTCATGCCCAGATCGCCGCTGGCCGCCATGACGATCAGATCCGGGGCGGCGGCGCCGAGCTCACCGCTGGCGACCAGGCGCACCGCCTCGTGCCCGGAGATCGGTGCCCGGCCAGGCCGAAGCACGAGCAGATCATCCGCGAGCCAGCCTCGATCCACGTTCGCAGCGGCTTGACCGGCGGGCAGGCGCATCGCGTCGCGCATCAGACCCTGATAGCGCGTATTCAACAGAAAACTGCCGTCGATCGGATTGGAACGCCGGGCGCCCAGGGGCTGCACCGAAGCCGGCGTGTCCGGCCGGGGCAGACCACCGATGCCGTGATCGACGAGCGGATGCCATTGGCCGTCCGCGGTCTGGATCCAGACCGTCGCATAGTAGCCATGACTGATCGACTCGACCGCCGCCCCTGCTTCCGCGTCGTCGCCGTACTCCTCCAGCGGCAGCAAGTCCGGCAACGTCCGTGACTCCCAGACGCCGATCGTGTAACCGAAATCACCGGACCCTGCGACCTCGACAAAGGCCGGCCGCCAGCTCAGGGTGAATGGCGGCGGCTCCTGTTGCTCGAACCACGACCGCGCCGATACCGGCAACGGCCGGAACACCACCGACTCTTCGATCAAGTGATGCAAGTACGCCTCGCGCAGCCCGAGTTCGACGACATCGGCGGCGAACCGCGCTTCGGCCTCGAGCAGGGCCTCGAGCCCGGTCGTATCCGCCGCGGCCGACAGCGCCGGAAGGGACAAGACGATCGAACAGCACCATCTACGCATGATCGGACTCTCGCATCATTGCTGGTGCCGGCATCATCGCCGCCGCTACCGATCACGGCAAGCCTGAACGACCGGGCTTGCATCCTGGGCGCTGTGAGCAAAGAATGGTTTCGGCAGCCTGGACGACGCGAGAGGGGAGCACCGTGGCCGAACCGATGGAGGAACTGCACGCCCGCTATCGTGCCAGCTTGGCCGAGAAGGCGGCGGAAATGGAGGCTCTGTGGCCCTTGCCGACCAGCAACCCGGCGCGCGAACGAGTGCCCGTGCTGCGCCAGATGCTGCACAAGCTGGCCGGTTCGGCCGGCAGCTACGGCTACACCGACATCGGCAGCCAGGCACGATTGCTCGAGCAGTGGCTGAAGGCCTGGGGCGCCGGCGGCCCGAGACCGGGCGCCCGACCTCCGCTGCGGATGTCGCAGGCCTTTCTGAAGCTGATCGAAAGTCTGCGCAAGTCCGCCGACGATTAGGAGCCTGCGCGGCAGAAGCGTTCGAGGCGAAACGGATGCCATCGTCATTGAGTGCGTCGATCGGAGAGCGCGCATCGTGGTGCTATGCAAGCTCGACGATCGGCGGACTCGATGGCGAGGGCGCCGTTGCAGCCCGGACGGCT
>CAZFUH010000117.1:0-11429 GCA_964522235.1 uncultured Rhodanobacteraceae bacterium | reverse complement strand
GTCCTCGCGCAGTCGACTTTTCGCCTCGAACGTTTCTGCCGCGCAGGCTCCTAGGACTGTTCATGATCGGACTCCGGCCGCAGGCAGATGCACACGCACGGACAATCCGCCGAGCGCTGACGCCTGTGCCGAGATCGTACCGCCATGAGCGTCGACGATGCGTTGACAGATGGCCAGACCCAGGCCGGTGCCGCCACTGGCCCGCGAGCGGGCACCATCGCCGCGCACGAAGGGCTCGAACAGACGCGGCAACAGCTCCGCGGCAACCCCAGGCGCGCTGTCGTCCAGTAGCAGATCGACGCCGTCACGGCCGCTGCGAAGCTCGATGCGCAGCCGACCGCCCGGATCGGTGTAGCGAAGACTGTTCTCGAACAGGTTCTCGATCAGCTGGCGCAGGCGTCGGACATCGCCGAGCACCGGGGCACCGTGCGCGGGCAGATCCGCGTGGATTGTCAGTGGATGCTGACCGAAGCGGCCGGAACTGGTGTCCAGGCAGTCTCGCAGCAGTTCGGCGAAGTCGATGGTCTGCATCTGATAGTCCAGCGCGCCGGCGTCGGCGAGTGCAAGCTCACGCAGCTCCTCGATCAGGGCGCCGAGGTGCTCGGCCTCGGCATGCAGCGACGCGATCGCGTCGCGATCCAGCGGTCGGACACCATCGAGCAAAGCTTCCAGTTCGCCCTTGAGTACGGCCAACGGCGTACGCAGCTCATGCGCGCTGTCGGCCATCCAGCGCTTGCGCGCGCTGTCGGCCTCGGCCAGAGAACGGGCCAGGAAGTCGATGTCGCTGGCCAGTTCGCCGATCTCATCGGTGCCGGCGGGGCCGGCCCGAGCCTCGAAATCGCCTCCGGCCAGTCGCCGGGTGACGCCGCCAATGCGCTTGATCGGCCGGATCCAGGCACGTGCCAGGACCGCCGCCGACAGTCCCAGGATCACCAGCATCGCCAGCGAGGCCCAGAGCAGGCCTTTGCGCTGATCGGCGAGAAATTGCTCGGCGACACGCGAGCGCACCTTGCTGAGTTCATGCAGACCGATCCAGCCCACGGTTGCGCCATCGACTTCGATCGCGCTGCGGCGACTGCTGTCGGCGTACCCATAGCGACCGACCAGCCGCTCCCGTCCGGCATCAAATACGCTCAGCCGCGCCCACAAGGGTGTCCAGGGTTCGGCATGCCGCCTGCGCGGCGGCGGAGCGATTCGAGTCACTTCGGTGTCGTCGTTCTGCAGCTCTTCACGTTCGCGCGCCTGCATCAGCAGGCCACGCCAGACACGCGGCTGCCGCCGCAGCACGTGCCAGCCGCCGTGCTCGCGGTAGTGTTCGGCGAGTACCGCGGCGATCGCCGGCAGGCGTTCGGCATCGGCAGCATTGATGTAATCGACAAAGCCCTGGCCCAGGCGCCAGTCCATCATGAAGGCGAGCGCGGCCAGGGCCAGGGCACCGGCCGCGATCATCGACAACAGCAGCTTGCCATACAGTCTCATCGTTCGATCAGTATCGCGCGCCAGCGCGGCACAATCATGGACGGACCGTGGAGCAGCAAGAACCGACTACCCGCGAGCGGCCCGAAGTGGTCCGACTCCAGACGCGCGCGGACATCGAGCTCTCACTCGCTTCTCACTCCTCTCCACTCACTCCTCGCTCACCTATGGTGAGCGCGGACGCAACCAGCGCAGCAACGCCGGCATCAGCAGCAGGGCACCGACCATGTTGGCCAGGAACATGAAGCTGAGCAGGATGCCCATGTCGGCCTGGAATTTCAGCGCCGAGAAGATCCAGGTGCCGACGCCGACCGACAGCGTGACGGCGGTGAACAGAACTGCCGCACCGGTTGTACGCAATGCCAGGGCGTAGCTTTCCGTCAGACCGCGACCTGCCTTCAGCTCCTCCTGCATGCGCGAGTACAGATAGATCGCGTAGTCGACGCCGATGCCGACGCCGAGCGCGGCGACCGGCAGGGTATTGACCTTCAGGCCGATGCCGAGCCAGGCCATGATGGCGGTCGACAGGGTCGAGACCAGGGCCAGCGGCAGGACGATCGCGATCGTCGCCGACAACGAGCGATAGGTCAGCAGACAGAGCAGGATCACCGCCGCATAGACCCACATCAGCATCGGCCATTGCGCCTCGCTGACCTTCTCATTGGTCGCCGCCATGACGCCGGCATTGCCGGTCGCCAGACGCAGGTTCAGCAGATCGCCGGCATCCTCGCCACCGGCATCCAGACGTTCATCCAGATAGGTCCGGAAGCCGCTGCGGTACGCATCGTTGTCGCTGCGAAAGCGCTTGACCGCGTCAACGACGCGGCTGATCGTCGCCGCCTTGTGGTCGGTCAGGAAGATCATCACCGGAATTGCGCTGCAATCGGCGTTGAGCAGGCCGGAGTCGGTCTCGAACCCCTGGGTCGCGACTCGCAAGCTGTCGCTGTCGCGCGGCAGGCTGCGCCAACGGATATTGCCCTCGTTCCAGCCGGCGCTGACGATCTTTGCCGCCAGCGGCAGCGACATCACCTGCTGGACACCATCGACATTGGCCATGTGCCAGGCAAAACGGTCGATCGTCTCCATCACCGGGTAGCTGCCGGTGCAGGCATCCGGTGCCGCTTCGGCAATGACATAAATCGAGTCGATACCAAGCGCGAATCGGTCCGCGATCAGGACCGCATCGCGGTTGTAGCGCGATTCCGGCCTGAGCTCCGGAACACCGGCTTCGGAATCGCCGATCTGCATGCCGCGGCCCTGCCACCAGCCGAGCGCCGCCAGACCGGCGGCAATCAGGATCACGATCGCGGCCGGGCCTTTGGTCGTGATCTGCGCAAACGTACGCCAGACCGGGTCCATGCCTTCGCGACGACCCGACAGCCTTGGATTCAACCGGCGGACATAGGACAACAGGACCGGCAGCAGGATCAGGTTGGTGAGGATGATCAGGGCAACGCCGAGGCTGGCGGTGATCGCCAACTCCTGGATGATCCGGATGTTGATGAACAGGATCGTGACGAAGCCGATGCAATCCGAAGCCAATGCAATCATGCCGGGCACGAGCAAGCGCTGGAACGCCGCCCTCGACGCCGTTTCGGCGTCGTCACCGTCGAAGCGGCCGTTGAGCCAGCGCGAACTCATCTGCACGCCGTGGCTGACCGCTATCGCGAACACCAGAAACGGCGTCAGGATATTCATCGGGTCGATGCCGAAGCCAAGCAGGCGCAGCGCCCCGAGCTGCCAGATCACGGCCACCAGACCGCAGGTCACGACCAACACCGAAAGACGGAACGTGCGCGTGTACAGAAACAGCAGGACCAAGGTCACCAGGATTGCGATGCCGAAGAACGCGATCACCGATTTCGCGCCCTCGCTGACATCGCCGACGATCTTGGCAAAGCCGATGATGTGCAGGCTGTGCGCCTGGTCTTCATAGTCGCCGCGCAGTGCTTCCAGCTTGCGCGCCAGATCCATGTAGTCCAGGCCGCTGCCGGCGTCCTCGGGGATGAGGTCGGCCCAGACCATGGTGCCGCCAAAATCGCGCGCCACCAGCCTGCCGACGATGCCGGCCTTGACGATGTTGCCGCGGATGGTTTCGAAATCGTCGGCTGTAGCCTGATAGCCATCGACGTTCGGCGTGAACCGCGGCGGGATGACGTTGCCGCCGGCAAAGCCGTCCTCGACGACCTCGACGAAGCGCACGTTCGGTGTGAACAGCGACCGGACCCGGGAGTCGTCGGTCTCGGCCAGGCCGATGATGTCGGAAGTCAGGCGCTCCAGCGCTGCCATGTAGTTCTGCGAGAATATGTCGCCGTCGCGCGCCATCAGAGCGACCAGAACACGATTGGCGCCGCCGAACGCCTGCTCGTAGTCCAGGAACGTCTGCATGTACTCGTGTTCGAGCGGAATCTGCTTCTTGAATCCGGCGTCGACACGAAGCTGGCTGGCGGCGAAGAGCATGATCACCGTGATCACGGCGAACAGCAGCAGCAGGATCGCGCGACTGCCGAAGATCAGGTTCTCCAGAGCACGCTTCATGGCCGCTCTCCCGCGCTCGTGACGATCCGGCGTATGCCGTGTTCGCCGAATGCCAGCAGGCTGCCGTCGGCAGCCTCGATGACCGCGGCGAGCACGCCGGCTTCGGCCACCGTGCGACCCAGAAACTCACCTGGTCCGGATCCGGTTTCCAGGACCAGGCCGTTGGCGCCGACCAGTACCACGCCGGTGTTGCGTACGAAGCCGCCGAACAGACTCAACTCGGTGCCAGTGTCGAGTTCGCGCCAGCTTTCGCCGCCGTCTTCGGAGTGCTGGACATTGCCGCGCAGGCCATAGGCGAGCAGACGAGGACCGCCCAGGGACAGAACCCCGAACATCGAGCCGTCATAGGGCAGCGACACCCGCCGCCAGTGCCCGCCATCGTCATCGGATAGAAAGGCCGAGCCACGCTCGGCGACGATGAACAGACGTCCATCCGGCAGGCGGGTGATCGCGTTCAGGTGCGGGTCTTCCTCGTCGTCGAGCACCAGATCGGCCTGATCGAACAGCAGGGGATCACCGCTACCGGCATCCTCGTCGTCACTACCGGTAGCAACCTCGGCCTCGGCGCTGCCGTCGGCAGCGCCGATCACCGCTCCCGGCTGCCAGGACTCACCGCCGTCATCGCTGGTCAGCAGCAGGCTGTAGGCGCCGATCGCCAGCACACGATCGTCATCAAGGAACAGCAGGTCGAGCAGCGGCGCGCCATTGGCCGGATCGAAACTACCGGGCTCGAATACGTCCTCGCGCACCCGCTGCCAGTTCAAACCGGCGTCGCCCGAGCGAACGATCACACCGTCGTGACCGGCGGCAATGACGATGTCGCCGTGCGCGGCGATCGAAGTCAGCGTCGAGCGGGTCGGCACCGGCGCCTGTTGCCAGCTCACGCCGTGATCGTCGGACCAGACGATGTGGCCACGCTCACCGACCGCCAGCACGCGTCCGCCATCGAGCAAGACCGCGTCGAGCAACAAGGAGGACGAGGCCAAGGGCATCGGCTCGGCATCGGCATGCGCCGGATCGAGCCACGCCGAATCCGTACTCGACGAAGCCAGACCGGTGCACAGCCATACCAGGACAACAACACTGACAATTCTGCGCATGGGTACGCGGCCTCAAACTGTCCGTTCCAACGGCTAGTCCATTCTGCCCTGCGACAATACCGCATCAGCCGGCCGCTGGCCCAGGCAAGCGCGATCGGCAGATTGCCGGAGCGACCAGGGTCGACTACTGGAACCGCCGATCAGCCCGGGCACCACGACGCCTCGCGCTCGCACCCGCGGCTGCGGGCGCAAGCGTTGGCGGCGGTGCAGGCCTCGCGCAGCGCCGACTCAGCGAACGCCGCGAGTACGCAACGCCTGCGGCGAGTACTGCTCCAGACTGGCCTCCCGGTCAAAGTTGAAGCTGGCCGCGTTGTCGACGCCCTGGACCAGGTATCGGCCGTTCTTCAGATCGTGATGGTTTTCCATCGTCGTCCAGAACAGCGGCTGATCATAGAACTGGATCGGCAGCGCTTCGGAGTAGCGCCAGAGCACGCCCTCGCCATCGTAATGATCGGTCAACAGGATCTGCCAGCTGTCCTCATCGATATAGAAGGTGCGGCGACTGTTGATATGGCGGGCGCCCGACTTCAGCGTCGCCTCGACAACCCAGACCCGGTGCAATTCATAGCGCAGAAGATCCGGATTCAGATGGCCGGGGCGGATCAGTTCGCGGGCATTGGCAGCATGCGCCTTGTAGCTGTTGTACGGAACATAGATCTCGCGCTTGCCGACCAGCTCCCAGTCGAAGCGGTCGAGGGCACCGTTGAACATGTCGGTCATGTCATTGGTGCGCAGGTTGTCCGCGGCCGTACCGGGATTGTCGTAGGCGACGTTCGGCGCACGGCGAACGCGGCGCTGACCGGGATTGTAGACCCATGCCTGCCGAGGCGTGGTCGCCTGATTCAGCGTCTCATGCACCAGAAGCAATTGGCCGGCCAGACGCGGCGGCGCTTCGACCGACTGGAAGAAGTACAGCAGGATGTTGTTGATGTCGGCAATCGAACGGCCTTCGATCGAGTACGGCACGTAGAACTCTTCGACCAGCTTGGCCATGTTGTAGCCACCGCCGGCGGTGATTGGCGCCTGGTTGTTGTCGCGGACCGCGGCAACACCCTTGTACTTGAGCTTGTGGTTCCAGATCACCTCGGCGCCATTCTGCGGGATCGGGAACGGAATGCTCTCGGCGGCGTTTTCGACGCCATCGCCGCCGGAGACCAGCCGCGCCGTAGTGGCATTGCGCTTGGCCATGTCGTAATAGCGCTGGGGGAACGCCGCGCTGCGCCGGGTCGGATAGACATTCATCCGGAAGGTGTCATAGCGCGCGAACATCGCCTTCTGCCCCTCGGTCAGGTTCGCGGCGTGGTCGTTGTAGTTGCTTGGCGAGATCGTGAACTGGATCGCGTCGTCGGCGAACGGGTCAGGATGCGCCCGACCGCGCTGAAAGCCGGACGGCGCGCTGGTGACCCCGCCGTCCCAGGCCGGGATCGCGCCACCGTTGCCAGCCTGCTCGGCGCCAAGCGGAGTCAGATCATTGCCGAGCCGATCGGCCTCGGATTGCGGGACCGCGGCGATGCCGGGCAGAGCGACCAGGGCCGCAGCCAGGGCCGCCGTGAGCAGGGTGTGTCGGATTGCCATGGCGGGTCTCCTCAGAACGAATAGCGGGCGGACAGGGTGTAGAAGTCGCGGCCGGCCAGGGAGTTGAACATGCCGGCACCGAAGAAGCGGGTATAGCTCAGGTCCACCGCCCATTGATTCAGGTAGTTCGCTTCCACGCCCAGGGTATAGGACTTGCGCTTCTCGACGAAGTTTCCGCCCGGTCCCGGTGTCGTGCCGTTCACGTCATGATTGAACGCCAGTCTCGGCGAAACCACAAACGGTGTGCCGAAAGCATTGCTGTAGTCGGCGCGCAGCGCGGCGCGATAACCCCAGGAGAACTCGGTCGGGAAGCCACCGACCTGGGTGATCGGATTGCGCAGCGCACCACTGGTGACATCCGGTCCACCGCCGGTGTCGGTGCCGTCGCCCTGGTAGCGCAGAACATCGTGCTCGGGCAGATCGCGGACCTTGGTCGCGCCGACCTCGATGACACTGGCGATCTGGTCGGCGCCCAGCCAGTTGCCCGGTCCGAAGACCTTGGTCAGCGTGAACTGACCCTGCCAGATCTTGTGTCGCTCCCAGCCCTGGATGTCCTGGCCCGGAGCGAAGTCGCCGAGCTGGCTGCGGAAGCGCAGGCCCGGCTGCGGGATCAGTGCGTTCAGCGGCGACAAGCCGGCAAACAGCACCTCGACATCGTCGATCTGCAGCGGGACATTGGTCTTGTAGCTGACCTCGCCCTGCAGAGCCACGCCCCAGGGCAGGGTCGTGTTCATGCTGACGCCGTACATCTTGATGTCTTCGGGATACTCGACGAAGACCCGGCCGCTGTTCGGATTGCTGTTGCTGACCGAGGTGCCGGAGATCAACGGCAGGCGGCTGGCGTAGTTGAAGTAGTAGAAGCCGAACTCGCTGTCGTTCAGCGCCGGAGCGAAATAGCGCATCGCCACGCCCCAGTCGCCGCGATCGCGCGGATAGCGGTCACGCTCGCGCGGTAGCGCGGCCTGGCAGGCAACCCGGTACAACGGAATTGGCGCGCCGCCAGGACCGGCCGGCACCAGCTGATTCATCGCGGCGATGTCGCTCGGTCGAGTTCCGTAGCAGACGTCCCAGAACAGGTCCGGATTCATCACCGGCTGCGGCACGGTACCGAAATTCAGCATCGCATAGGTGCCACCGAGGGTCGCGAAGTCATTGGTCGAGAAATAGGTCCCGACCGGCTCCGGCTCGGTCTGGTCGAACTCCAGCAGGTACATGGCCTCGAACGCCAGGTTCTCGGTCAGATTGATCGAGCCAAAGATCATGTTGACCGGCAGAAAAGCTTCCTTCAGCTCGGCGCCGGCAACGCGCAGACGCGATACGTCGACCGGATTGATCACGTTGACGCCATTCTGGATGAAGGTGTTTTCGCCCCAGCTCACCACCTGCTTGCCGACCCGCAAGGTGCCATTGATGCCGCCGGGGTTGCCGTAGTTCCAGAACGCGAATGCGTCCAGGATCTGGGCGTCGCTGCCGACCTTGTCGCGGGCCTCGCGCGAGATGTCGTCGCGGCCCATGTATTCCCAGTCGTAGAACGCGGTGCCGCGGATGAAGGCGCCGAAATTGCGCCAGTTCAGTGAGAACTCGGAGGTGATCTTGACCGCATTCGAGACCACGTCGCCGCCGCGCCACTTCAGGTTGGCGTCGTCGCCGTTGACCGACCAGCGGCCGGGTGCCGCGCGCTGCTGGGCATTGGTCAGGCCGAGCAACGGGAACAGCGGATTCAGGTTGGCCTTGCCGATGTGATCCTCACCGGGACTCTTGGCCCGGACCGAGACGCCGTAGGAAATGGTCGAATCCAGGGACCCGGACCATTCGCCGCTGGAAAATTCCAAGGCGCCGACGCCGCAGGCGGAAGCGGCGAGCGCCAGCGCGATGGCGGTGCTGATGGTGGTGCGCTTGCTCATGAGATGCTCCTGCCTGTTATTGCTGAATGACGCTGGAATCGGTCACGACCACGGCAGTGCCGTTGCTGGCGATGAAGCTGACCGCCTGACGCTGCATTTCCTGGGTCACGGCCAGGGAAACGTTCGGACGCAGCAGGGAACCGTGTTCGCCAAGAATGAACCGGGTCGCGCCGCGAATTCCGGCCGCGTTCTGGGTCGTGCCGGTGATCGGACTCAAACCGTAAACGCGGATCATCGCCTCGGTACCGGACAGCGGTGCGCCGGGGACGACGTTCGGAATCACCGCGTCGCCGGCCACCTGGTGCAGCAGGACGCGATTGCCCTGGCTGATGAAGCCGTAGTTGATCGGGTCGCCGGAATCGATCACGGTCTGGGTGATCAGGAAATACTGGTCATATGCTGGAGTACCGGGCTGCAGGCCGGCACGGGCAAGACCGGCGCGCACGCGTGGACCGAATTCCTGCGAGCCCTCCAGCAGGCGGGCGATGCCGCCGCCGGGTACCGACAGGAACGCGGTGTTGACGGTGTCGGACAGGGCGACGAACGGTGCTCCGACCATGCCGCCCAGGGACATGCCGGCGAAGCTCAATCGCGATCCATCGACATCGGCATTGCCGTTGCCGCTGAAGTCGAACAGGGGCGCGGTCGCCGCCAGCGTCATCAGGTCGACTTCGCCCTGGCGCAGATTGTCTCGCGAGGTCAGCAGGCTGCCGAGATTGATGAAATGGGCACCGGACGGATCGACATTGCCATCCGGACACAAGGGAACACCGGGCTCACAACCGCCGGTCAGGTTGTTGACGATGTCGACATCGAAAGTGCGCTCGGTGGCGCCGAAGATCTCGTTGGTCCCGCGCAATGGGTGACCGTGCTCCATGCCGTGCAGGGGCAGATCGATCGCCGCGACCGCGAAACCGGCCTGGCTCAGCGCCGCGGCAATGCCGAGCATCTGGCTGCGGTTGCCGGTGATGCCGTGCTGGAAGATCACCAGCGGCCAACCCGCGGCCGGTCGGGTCTGGCCGGAGGCGGCGTTGGGCACTGTCACCAACAACGGAACGCGCTGCGTCGACTTCACACGCGGGAATGGATTGGCGTAGGTCAGATGGGTTGAGGTCGGGTCCAGCGGCAATGCGTTGAACGGCGGCACGTACGCCCCCGGGTTCGCCTGCCAGAACCCGCTCAGCACCACCGATTGCGCCGGTGGTGTCAGCGCCGCCGGTGCGTCCAGATAGTACGGTAGCTCGATGAAGCCGGAGAAGACGGTCGCGACCGCCGGCAGCTGGCCTTGCGACACCTGGCCAAGATCGCCGATCGGCGCCAGCGCGTGGGCGCGCGGCTGCACCGTGGTCATGACCGCTTGCAGCACCGGTGTGATGCTCTGGGTCGTCGCGACCCAGCTCAGCACGATGCGGCTGCGATCGATGCCGCGCGATGCCGCCGCGAACTCCTGACTGTTGACCAGTTGCCGCAGACCTTCGATGCCCGGACAGCTGGTCGCCGGAACCAGCGGATCCAGAACCTGACTGCCGCTGCAGATCGGCGACGTACGCTTGGCCAGGAAGTAGGTCTGGTCCGGCGTCGCGTCATTGCCATTGCCATCGGTGACGCCATCGGTAACCACCACCATGTAGCTGGTCAGCTGCTTCAGCGGTGCCAGCGGAACGATGCCGACCGTGCGTCCGGTGGTGTCACTACCCGACTGGGCAACCACGTAGGCCTGCGCCGGCAGCTCGCCGACCACGCCGGTGACGCCACCGCCCGGCCCGCTCAACGTGACCTCGAAGACGCGCACGTTCTGGCCGGCGCTGAGCGTGCTCGCGCGCGGCGGTGCCGACAACTGGAAACTCCACGGCGCCGTCGTGCTGAAGCCGTCGAGTGCACTCAACGCAACCGCCGGATCGCGAAAGTTGCTGGGATCGGCGACCGGGGGATTCAGCGTCAGGTCGGTCGTTCCCTGCAACAGCAGGTTGGTCGGAAACGGCAGCACACCGGCGCTTGGATCGAAACGGGCCGTGATGACGGCGGTGACCGGACTGCCGTCGTTATTGGTCGCCGGCGGCGCCGGAACCGCGCGCGGACTGTTGCCGCCGCCGCCGCAGGCGGCGAGAGCGAACGCCAGCAGGCCGGCGAAAATGGAATGCGTGATGCGCATGATGTCTGAACTCCCTGGCGCGTGTCGTTACGTAGAATGTGAGGGCGGACCCCTCAATACGCCGCCGTATCATAGGCAGGGCTCGACTCGCTTGGCAATGCAAAGATTTCGTAAATCGCGCGGCGGATCAATATATTGCGGCGCAACATTCAGGGCTGGGGAAAGTCTTCGTTCCTGGGTCGAAACGCGCCGGGTCGCCAAGCCAGCGCCTGCCACGCCGGCTCGCCATCGAAGACCAGGTCCTGTGCCGAGCGCGCAATCATCGCCGCGGTTGACGTTGGCAGCAGGCGCAGCCGCGGTGCCAGGGCGAGCACCGGCCGCAGCAGCCAGCCAGGCACGCGCAGGACGCGACCGGGCGGAGCCACCGCCTTGGCGATCCGTCTGGCCATGCGGTCATAGGCCAGGGTCTGTCCGCCCGGCAGATCGAACTCGCGATTCTGTGCCGCCTCGGCATCGAGGGCCCGCAGCAACGCTTGTGCGACTTCCGCGGCATGGATCGGCTGGCGCCGTCCGCGCGCGAACGAGGGCAGGGCAATGAACCCGTGCCGCCGCGCCTGTGCCGCCAGCCGGCTCAGATTGAGGTCGCGGCCATCGCCCCAGATCAGGGTCGGTCGCAGCAGGGTCCAGGCGATACCGAGCTGTTGGCAACGGGCGCGGACCCGGGCTTCCGCGTCGGCCAGCCGC
>CAZFUH010000116.1:0-11492 GCA_964522235.1 uncultured Rhodanobacteraceae bacterium | reverse complement strand
GCCGGCCGGCAGTGTCTCGCTGGCACCGGTCGCGACGATGGAACCGGTGGCAGCGCTCAGGCACGTGCGCTCAAGTTCGATCCGGTTGGCCGACAGGTATAAGCCAGAGCGTTCACGCAGGCGCAGCGGCGCCGGCAGTTCCGGAGCCTGCAACTCAAAGGTCTCGATCTGGCCATGCCAGCTCGCGTCGTCCCGCTGGTAGCGACCGGCCAGGCGCAGGTCGAGATTGCCGCGGTCGGACTCGGCACGCAGATGCAGTTGGTTGCTGTCGGCATCCCCATCGCCATCCAGGCGCAGCTGGGAGATCTGTTCGTCGCCAATCGTGAGCGCGTCGACCTGCAGGCGCAGGGTGCCGGTCCGGGAGAAGTCCGTGTCCAGGTCGAGATCGGCGTGCACCTGTCCGGCGCGGATGGTCTCGTAGCTCAGGGCCTGACCCTGAACTTCTCCGCTGATGTGCAGGGCTGGCCACGTACCCTCGATGCGCAGGTCGCCACTGGCCTGACCGGTGGCCTGGTCGAGCAGCAGACCGGGTTCGGCAAGCGCAAAGCGCAGGCGCGCCTGGCTGTGCTCGCCGAGCCGGCCGTCGATCTCGACCCGGTTGTCGCCCAGGCCGAGGTCGAGGTTCGCGGCGATCTGATCGCCGGCCAGCTCGAGCGTGCCGCTGCCGCGCAGCGGGCGTTGACGCAAGGTTCCGGCAAGGCGTTGCAGATGGATCTGCGCCTGGATGGTGTCGTCGATCAGGCGGCCTTCGACCTCGGCGTCGAGCTCAACCTGGCCCGGCCAGTCCGGTAGCAACAAGCCGGGGTCGAAGCCGCGTCCTTGGACCTGGGCCTGCCAGCGCAGCGGCTCGTCCAGCCACAGCTCACCGTCGGCCTCGAGGTGGCCTTGACCGGTGTGCAGGATCAGGGGCTGGAAGCGGATCGAATGCTGCGGATCGCCGTGTGCGGCAAGGCTCAGGCGCAGCGGCTGTTGGTCGACTGTTGCCTGAGCCTCGATCTCGGCATGGAGTTGATCCAGGCTGCCTTCGGCCTGGATCCGTCCCGAGGCGTCCAGCTGATCGAACGGCGCGGCCAGTGGTGGATTGATGCCCGACCAGTGGCCGTCGATGCGACCGGTAGGAGTATCGCCGGACAGTTCGATCTGTGCCTGCAGTTCAACCCGTCCGCTGCCGTCGACTTCGGCGATGCGCAGGGTCTCGACGTCCAGCCGGTTGTCGCGGTAGGCGGCGATGAGCTGCTCGATTGCCAGGGCGTAGTCGTCGAGTACGATCCGGCCCTGAAGCTGGCCGTGGCTGCCCGTGCCGGTGCCATCGAGCGTCACGTCCAGACGCTGGACAGGCGGCTCGTCGAGCACGGCGGCAAGATCGAAGCCCTCGGCGCGTACGGCAAGCTGCCAGTCGCGCTTGGTGACCAAGGGCAGGCCATCGAGTTCGATCCGTGCCGGCGACGGCTCGCTCAGGTTCAAGCGCAGTGATGGTCGCGACTGCGGACCGTGCAGGTCGATCTCGCCGGCCAACACCTGCTCGCGTTGCGGAATCTGCCAGCGGAAATTCAGGCCGGCCTGGCCGGCCCAATCGGCACCAGTGTCGGTGCGTGCAGTCACGCGCAACTGGCCATCGGGGGCGTCGATATCCAGTTGCGGGAGGTCGATTTCGCTGCCCTGCCAACGACCACGACCCTCGATACGATCGATCCGCAGAAGTTCGATCCGTTCGGCATCGAGAATGACGACGTCGCGCAGCGCAAACTGTTCCAGGTGAATCGCGAGTGGCGCATGCAGCTCCGGCAGCTGGAAATGCTCCTGGGCTGGCTCCGCCTCGACATCGGAGGTCGGTGCCAGGACCACTTCGACGCCCTGGGCATTGACGGCGGTCAGATGCAGGGTGCCGCTGAGCAGGTGTCGGCTGCGCGGTGCGATCTCGACCTGGTCGACACGTACCTGGAGACCTTCGTCGTCGATGTAATACAGTCCGTGCAGGTGCATGCCGCCAAGCAGGGAGCCTTGGGCCGATTCATAACCGAACCGGCCATCCAGGGCAGACGCAGTCCGATCCAGTGCCAGGCGCAGGCCACTGCCGGTGCCGAGCAGCCAGAACAGCACGACGGCGAGCAGTACGATCAGCGTCGCCAGCCCGATCAACAGCCATTTCAGCCAACGCCGCCTCACAGCGGCGGTCCAATCACGAGGTGCAGTTCAACGACATTCTGCGGATCGTTCAGACCACGACCGATGTCGACCCGGACCAGTCCGACCGGCGAGCGCCAGCGCACGCCGGCACCGACGCCGGTGCGCAACCGGAAGTCGTCCCAGCGATTGAAAGCATTGCCGCTGTCGACGAAGCCGGCGATCGCCCAGCTGGCACTGATGTCGCGCTCGAACTCGGCACCAATCACAGCGATGTGCCGGCCACCGATGACAAAGTCATTGTCGTCGCGTGGGCCCAGGGCGTGGTAGCGGTAGCCACGGATGCTGCGGTCGCCGCCGGCGAAGAAGCGCAGGGGTGGCGGCAGGGCATCGAAATCGTCGACCCAGGTGCTGCCGACGATACCGCGCAGGTGCAGACGCTGGCGCTCGCCCAGGGGCTGGATCCAGCGTGCCTCGGCGCGCACCTGCACCAGGTCGGTATCCGAGAGCAGGGCATCGGAGCCGGCCCGGGCCTCCAGGCCGAGGCTGTAGCCCTCAGTCGGGAACAGGTCGTCGTTGGCGCGACGGCGATTCAACCGGGCCTCGGCGAAGACCAGGGTCGAGCGGTTGCGTTGTTCGGCGATGGTGAAGTCGCCATAGACGGCGCGCAGGCCGAGTTCGCGTGTCCAACCAAGCCACAGCCGGCTTTCGAGCGCGAACAGACTGCTGGTGTCCGACTCGCTGGTGACTGTTTCTTCGCGGCGATGGCTGGCGCCGAAGGCTAGGCTGCGCAGGTTCGAGCCCGGCAGGGGAATCGTGTACTGCGCGGCCGCGGCGCTGAGACGCTGACTCAGTTCGACGTCGACATGGGCCTTGTGGCCGCGTTGATTGAGCCAGCGCCGCTGCACGCCGCCGCGTACGCCGACGCCGGAATCGGTGCCGATCGACACGCCGGCCAGAAACACGTTGCGCGGCGCCGGCACGACATTGACCAGGATCGGCACGAGATCGCCGTCGGCATTGTCGAGGTCCGGCGCAACCGAGACGAACCCGAAATAGTCGGCATCGATCAGGCGCCGCTGCAGGCGCAACAAAGCGTCGGAGTCGTAGGGCTGACCGGCCTGCAACTGCACGAAGCGCTGCATGAACTCATCGGGAAACTGCGCCCCCTCGAAACGGGTTTCGCCAAGGCGGTAGCGCAGGCCGGGATTCCAGCGCAGTTCGATGTCGGCGGCATCGTCGCTGACATGGACCTCGACCCGCGCGCTGCTCTGGCGAGCAGCCAGATAGCCGCGTCCCTCGATCGCGGCCTGGGCCATGGTCTTGCCGCGCTCGTAGCGCTCGTGGATCAGACGATCCTCCGGCTGCAAAGGAAAACCGTCGCGGATGTCCTTGGCCAGGCCGGTACGCAGGGCCTTTTCCTCGGGCGACAGTCCAGGTTCGTCCTGACCGACATCGATGTCCAGTTCGCGCACTTTGACGCTGATTCGGACCCGGATGTGGAACCGTGCGATCCAGTCGTCGCCCTCGGCGATCAGTTCGCTCTCGATGTCCGGGCGGTAATAGCCGTACGGCTGCATCGCCAGACGGATCTCTTCCGGCGCGCGCTCATGCAGGCGGCGCACCTGGGCCGGGCTGATCGTGCGATTGCGGTACGCGCTCAGGCTGATCGAGCGCTCGATGTTTTCGCGCAGTGTCGCACCGCGGATGCCTTCGACCTCGACGCGAACCGCGGCTTCAGCATGGCCGGCAGCGCCGAACACGGCGAGCAATGCAAGCACGAGCGCGGCGGCGCGTGTAGCCGAAACCGTCATGCGGCTGCGTCCCAGGCCGAAGACGTCGAGTCGCGACGACGCGAAGGCAACGCTGCGTGGCAGGCAGGCAAAAAATATCGAATCGGTGAGTGGGGAGGGCAGTGTTTGGCCATCATGGCAAGGTAGCAGCGCCACCATGAGGCTTCTGTTAACCCGAACCCGGCATCGCACCGATTGGGCGGCGTTGCCGTCGCCGCAGCAGCAGTGACAGTGCAGCCAGCACGGCAATCAAGGCCAGCGGCAACCACCAGCGGGGATCACTGAGCAGGTCGGCATCGAGCGCTCGGCCGGCGCGCAGATCGACCGCGGCCTGGGCGCCGAGCCACGCGAGCAGGCCAGCGTTGGGCAGATGGCCGATTGCGCTGGCGGCGATGAAGCTTGGCCATGGGCAGCGCAGCGCCGCCAGGATTGTCGTTGTCGCGCCGTTCGGCACGACCGGGATGGCGCGCAGGAGAAGTGCATAGACGAATGGGCGGTCGCGGAAGCTTGCGATCAGGCGTGGCGGCCGCGGCGCCGGTGGTGAGCGGAACAGCGCCTGACGCAGAGCGAAGTACAAGGCGCAGGTGCCGACCACATTGCCGGCGATGGCGGCAAGCAAAGCGGGAATCAGACCGACAAGAAACCCAGCGAGCAGGAAAACCGCGGCGGCACCGGGCAAGCCGGACGCGGTCAAGCCGGCGATCAGGCCGGCCATCAGCAGGGTCCAGACCAGCGGTCGCAGCTCGGCCCAAGCCATCAGTTGCGTTGCCTCGGCGAGCAAGGCGTCAGGACGCAGTCGATCCGGTGCGCCAGCCAGCAGCAGCGTGGCGGCAAGCAACACGATCAGGGTCAGTGGCAGATAGCGCAGTACGACAGTCATGGCGCATCTTAGCCGCGATTGCACCCTGTTCGGTCAGCAAGGCAAGGGCCGCGGTCGCGGCCCCTGCCAGGTCTCAGCCGATGCCCGATCAGTGTCGAATCGAGCGCGCGTGCAGGAACTCGCAGATGTCGATGCCGTCGGGTAGCGCCGAAGCCTCGGCGGCGGCCGACGGATGCAACTCGATTACGAAACCGTCGTGATCGGAGCTGCCGACCGCATCGACGCCGATTGCCTGCAGACGTTCCGGCGCGTCGACGTTACCGCGACCGTAGTGCAAACGCGGACACCAGCCCTGGCCCACCAGGTCGATCAGGCCGTGGTCGAGTACCTGGATCGAGCCGACCTGACGTGGCGACTGGCCCTGGATGGTGCCGAGGTTTTCGCGGAAGCTGAACGAATACCGCTGGTCGAGATCAAGATCGAGCACCAGGTTGTGCAGGGGCGGATCGACCAGGTTCGGGCCGAGCAGCTGGAACTCGTTTTCTTCGTCGTCGTAGCTGCCGGCGATCAGGCCGACCATGTCGACCAGGCCGTCGGTGACCTCGAACGCGTTGAAGTCGCCGAGCACGATCAGGGGCACTTGCAGTTCGAAGTTGCTGGCGAAGATGCGGTCGGCAACCGGTTCGATCGAGGTTTGCAGTTCCTGCACGAAGCCCGCGATCGAAGACGCCTGGGCGAAGCGCTTGAAGCGCACGCGCTGACCCGTGGCGCCGGTGTCTACGATGCCGCTGAGCGAGCGGTTGTGGACGACCATGACCGCGAACGGCTCGTCATCGCCGGCGATGAAACGAGCCTGCAACAGCACCGGCGGCCGGTCGTGCTTGGCACACGGCGGCGTCCCGCTGCACTGGTCGATGGTCTCGTCGGCACCAAGATCCTCGGCCTGGTCGACTGCGACCCTGGCGGTGTTGACCAGGAAGGCATTGCGAATTTCCCGCGGGTCGTTGCCGACGCCGGTGTAGAACGCGTAGGTCAGTCCATGATCGAGCGCAATGCGGTCAACCAGGGCCTGCACGGAGTCGTCGAACTCGACCTCCTGCAAGCCGAGCACGTCGGGCAGCAGCAACACGTTGCCGATGTAGTCGGACAGGCGCGCGAGCTTGAGCGCGAAGTCCGGTTCCGATGGTGGTGGATCGCCGCAGCCCTGCGAGCACAGGTTCTCGACGTTGAACGATCCCACGCGCAACTCGTCCGTGCCGACCGGTTCGGGTACCGGCTCCGGTAGGGTCGCCTCGACCAGGTCCAGTGTGATCGGCCACAACTCGTGATTGCCGAATTCGAAAGTGACTACGCCGGTGGCGCTGAACACGCCGCCGCCGTTGATGCCGGTGCCCGGCGGCACCGCACCGAGCGCGTCGGCGTCCAGTTCCATGACTTCCGGGTTGCCGTCCCAGACCGGCAGCTCCGGACGGCCGGGCACGCTGAGGCCGAAGCGCAAGCCTTTCTCGCGACGAGCCCTGTAGGCGCCGAAGCTGACGAAGTTCTCCGCGAACGGATCGCTGCCGAAGGTCTGGTTGCCGGTGACCAGGTGGCCAGCCGGGACCTCGACGAGCATGTTCTCGAAGCACTCGAAGTTGCTGAAGTCACAGCTCAGCGCAGCCGGATCGCTCGACGGCAGGTTCTCGTCGAACACGATCGCGGTCGGCAGCGGGCCGGTGCCGACGACGGTGACGGTTGGACTTCCGGCGAGCTGGGTCCAGTCAAAATACTCCTGGACGCTGCCGGTGACGTCGACGCGGTCGCCGACCGACACTGCCGGCACGCTGCCGGTGAACACGAACAGCCCGTTGCTGGTCAGCGGCTCGTCGTCGTCGCGATCGTCCGGCGTCTGCATGAAGAAACCGTTGCCGGCAATCGCAGTGACGGCGTTGTTGCTTGTGGTGACGGTATCGCCCAGCGCATTGCCGGTGGCGGGCGCGTACGGCGAGCGCGGGCCGTTGCCCTGGATCTCGAAGATCTCCAGTTCCGGGTAGTCGTCGTTGACGATGGTGCCGGTCGCGGTGCCGTTGCCAATGACCACGCCGGCTGCGCTGGTCGCGATCGTGACCGTGAATGCCTTGTCGGGTTCGACCTGGGTATTGCCGACGATCTGCACGGTGACCAGGCCGCTGGTCTCGCCCTCGCTGATGCTGAACGGGGCGTCGACCAGGGCAATGTAGTCATCGGGTGCCGTAGCGGTGCCGTCGGCCGTGGTCGCGGTAAAGTCGACGCCGCCGGTTGGAGCCGGCCCGGACAAGGTGACGGAAAAGTTCATCGGGCTCAGGCCGGCGTCGCCTTCTGGCGCCTGGGCGTCGGCAATGCTCAGGCTGAGCACGCCGCCGGCGCCGCGCGGAATCAGCGAGAAATCGTCGACCGCCAGGCCGTCGTCGGCGCCGGCGGCGTCGACATCGACCCAGCGGACCCAGAAGGTCTGGCCGTGGCCAATGCTGAGGCCGCCCAGGTGGTGGCTGATCCCGACCCGGTTGTCCGGGTCGTTGCCGTCCAGCGCGGTGTTGCCGGTCGGGCCGCACTGCGGACCCTCGAAATCCAGCGCCGTGACGGCGGTCCAGTTGCCGTCGCTGAGGCCGGTCGCATCCAGGCTGTACTCGAACTGGAGCCGATCGCAGCGGTTGGTGCCGCCCTGGCGCCACTGCTCGCCGGTGTAGGCGATGTCCAGAGCGCTCAGCGTGTTGCCGGTGTTGTTCTGGAACTGAGCGCCAATACGCGATTGCAGCGAGCCACTGAGCAGGGTGCCGAAGGCACGATCGCTGCTGCCGGTGCTGCCGTAGCTATAGGTATTGCCACCGTTGGACGAGCCGTTGTTGATGCCGTAGGTGGTATTGGCATTGCTGCCGGTTTCGAGAAAGCTCCAGCCGGCGGGCAGCACGTCGGACGTGGTGCCGGTGTTGGCCAGGGTGTCGAAATCCTGTTCGTAGGCAAGGTCGAGCGCGGTCAGCGAGATTTGCGCAACGGCCAGCGGCATGGCCAGCGCGCAGGCAATGAACAGGAATATGCTCGCAATTCTGGGCGAGGCCATGGGCTACTCCTTGATGAATAGGGGTCCGGGCGAAAATCATCGAAAATCAGACCGGATATTTTAGAAGCACTTTATGACCGCCGTGCGACGGCGTATGGATCAGCCTGCGGCGGCGATCGACCGACGGCGTTTAGCTACGGTCGACTTGAGCTATCGACCCAGTGCCAGCACCGTCACCTCTTCGCGGTCGTGGTAGAGGTGGCGACAGCGTACGGTCAAGGCCCGACCGGCGCCCTCGCGCAGCAGGGCCAGGCAGCGGCGGGTTTCGGCGTAGCGCTGTTTCATCGGCAGCTTGAGATTGAACAGCGCCTGCCGGCACCAGCCCTGGTGCAGCCAGCGGCCGATCAGCTCGGCGACCCGGGCCGGCTGTTCGACCATGTCGCAGACCAGCCAGTCGACCGGTCGCGGCGGCCGCCAGGTGAATCCATCGGCACGGATGTGCTCGACCACGCCGCTGTCGAGCACCTGCTGCGCGAGCGGACCGTTGTCGATTGCCGCCACGCGCAGGTGTCTGCGTGCGAGCACCCAGCTCCAGCCGCCCGGCGCGGCGCCGAGATCGACCGCGTGCATCCCCGGTTGCAGCAGGCGCTGGCGCTGCTCGTCGTCGAGCAGTACCGCGAACGCTTCCTCCAACTTGCCGGCCGAGCGGCTTGGCGCACCGGCCAACTTGCGCAGGCGCGGAATGCCGCCCGGGCAGGGCGCTGATTGCCTGTCGTCGGCTTCGCCGAGCAGGGCTTGATCGCCGGCGAGCAGGCACAGATGCAGTCGCATCGGTGCGTTCGCGCACAACAGGCCGTCTTGCCGTAAGCGGGCAGCGAACGCCTTGCCCAGACTGCGGCACAGCGCTGAAAGCTCACGTCCCTGGTCACTGTCGGGCGCCTCGACGACCAATTGGCACCAGGTCCGCGCTTGCCGGACGAGTACGTCAAGCATCGGGCCGATGCGATCGTCGGCCGGCAGTTCCGTGCAGTGGGCGAAGACGCGGGTCAACCGGCGGGCAAAGATCGTCTCGGGCAGCTGCTGCGGCAGGGTTTCAGATTCGGCGAACACGAACCGGGCATGCGCGCTGCCGGCCGGAGCGCGGGCATAGCCAAGCCAGCCATGGCTGGTGGCCAGATCGCTCAGTTCGGCCGCACAGTCGGACTCGAAGCCCGGACGACACAGTGCCAGCAGTGAGTTCTCGCCGTTTTCGGGATTGTCTGACGACGGCTGCATGCGGTCGATTATGGCGATATTTCCGCAGTTGGGCCGCCCAGGCTCCAGGATGAAACCACATCGGCGGTACGAGAAAAGAACGTCAACACGCCTTCGGAACCGGTCTGGACATGCGAGCCGGCCGATCGTAAGACCGGCCGGCTCGCGGTGTTCGTCTCAGCTGTCGTCGCGGTAGCGACGCAACCAGATTGCGGCGGCGAGCAGGACCACGCCGATTGCCAGGCCGATCCAGGTTTCCGGCGCGGTCAAGGTAGTGCCCAGACGTTCCCAGCTGACCGAATCGGCGAACGGATTGTTGCGCGACTGCCAGTTCCAGGGTCTGAGGGTCATCGAGCCGGGGGAACTGAAAATACGCGCGACGACGTGCTCCCAGAACCAAACCCGCGGAGCGCCGAGCCGGATCAGGGAATCGATCATGCCGACGAAGACGCCCGCCAGCACCGGCAGAAGAACCGCCCAGACGAACGGTGCGCGCTTGGCCCAGCTCGAGGCCAGCAGCAGCCAGGCAATGCCCGGAATGGCCCAGAGCATGTGCACCGGAATCGTTGCCAGCATCTGGCCCCAGACCTCCAGGTAAACGCCGGGCTGCCACAGGAACGGCAATGGATTGACGCCGTGCAGGATCGCGTACAGCGAGACCAGGAGCAGAAAGCCGAGATGCAGCAGGGCGATTGCGGCCAGGGCCAGCACCGGTGCGACCAGGACCGCGGTCACCAGCTTGCTGAGCACGGTCTGGGTATCGGTCGCCGGCAGCGACTTCCAGAACAGAATGCTGCGGTCCTTGCGCTCGTCGTACAGGGTGTTGATGCAGTAGAACAGCACGACGAAGAACAGGACGATCTGGTTGATCATGCCCAGCCCCCAAAGGCCGATGCTCAGGCCGCGTCGGAACTCGGGCAGGTCGTCGGCGTTGAGGCCCTGGATGACGAATCTCGAGGTATCGCCGAAGTCGACATTGCCGATGAACTTCATCCGGAACGCTTCGCCGATCAGGATCGAAAGCACCATCAGGGCCAGCATGATCACCGTGGTCCACAGCTGGGCAGTCCACAAGCCGCCGCGGTGTTCCCAGTACTCACGCTTGAGCAGGGCGATGAAGGTCGCCAGGCCGGTGCCGGCGCCGATGCCGGGGCGGGCGGAGACGGTCGGGGCGGTCATCACTTCTTCTCCTTCATGATGGCGACGAACAGGTCGGCCAGGCCAGGGGTGCGAATCTCGCCGAGTTCGGCGACACGGGCTCGGTCGACGCCGTCGTAGAGCAGGGCGGACTTGCCGAACAGGCTGCGTTCGTACAGCGGACGCAGGGCCAGGGCGGCGTCACGACGGTCGGTATTGACCAGGACTTCGGTGAAGCGGTCGGGCAGGCTGTCCATCGGCGTGTCGAGCACGATCCGGCCGTCCTGGATGAAGATCACGTCGCTGAGGATGTGTTCGATTTCCTCGACCTGGTGGGTCGTGACCAGGATCGTCTTCTGCTGATCGAAATAATCGTTGAGCAGGCTCTCGTAGAACGACTTGCGATGCAGAATGTCCAGGCCCAGGGTTGGTTCGTCCAGGACCAGCAGACGGGCGTCGATGGCCATGACGATGGCCAGATGCATCTGCACGACCATGCCCTTGGACATCGCCTTGACGCGCATCTTGCGGTCGATCTTGGTGTCGCGCAGAAACGCTTCGCATTTTTCGCGCGAGAAGCGCGGATGTACGCGTTCGACGAAGTCGATCAGCTCGTTGACGCGAATCCAGCGTGGCAGGATCGCGGTGTCGGCGATGAAGCAGACCTCCTGCATCAGGCGCTGGCGCTGGCTGTGCGGATCCAGGCCGAGCACCTTGAGTTGTCCCTGGTAGGGGGTCAGCCCGAGGATGGCCTTCAGTGCCGTGGTCTTGCCGGCTCCGTTCGGCCCGATCAGGCCGACGATGCGGCCGGGCGGGATGGTGATGTTGACGTCATCCAGCGCCTTGGTGGCGCCGTAGGATTTGGCCAGTCCCCGTGCTTCGATGATAGCGGTCATGTACTTGGTCTCCCCGTGCAATCAAAGATCGCGCAACAATTGTTCCGGCGACAGTTCCAGGCGTCGGATGCGGGCGACGATCAGCGGCCATTCCTCACCGAGAAAGCGCTCGCGTTCGCGTGTACGAAGTTCCCGGTCGGCGCCCTCGGTGACGTACAGACCCAGCCCGCGGCGCTTTTCGACCACGCCTTCGTCGGCCAGGGTCTGGTAGGCCTTGGAGACGGTCAGCGGGTTGACTGCGAGTTCCGCCGCAACCTGCCGAACCGATGGCAGCGCCTCACCGGGCTTGATGCCGCCGTCCAGGATCTGCACCAGCACGCGCTCGCGCAGCTGCATGTAGATCGGTGTCGTATCGTTCCATTCGCTGATCATGATCAGAGCGTCCCGCGGCGGCCGAAGGAGAAAAAGGGCCAGCTCAATTCGGCGCTGCGAACCCGGCGGGCCTGGTCATT
>CAZFUH010000115.1:0-11544 GCA_964522235.1 uncultured Rhodanobacteraceae bacterium | reverse complement strand
GCGAAGCCGGTGACGGAATGAAGCAATGCGACGACGAACAATGTCTTTCGACGCCAGTGGTGCTGGTTGCAATCGAGCATCGCTGAAGCCTCACAAAAATCACGAGCCTAGCGGCTGCTCGGAAACCGCAGGCACTGTCCAAGGTCAGGATTTCCGCAGGTCAGCGTCAGCCCTACGCCCGACTCGAACACCGACAGCGGTTCGCCGCGGCGCAAGATCGACGATTGCCGGCGCAGACTGGCCGACGATCACATCGCTGCTGCGTCGCTGACGAACTGCCAGCCGGACCCCAATTGGCGATCGCGATGATTTGGTGGGCGGTGCAGGGATCGAACCTGCGACACCTGCCGTGTGAAGGCAGTGCTCTACCGCTGAGCTAACCGCCCACGAAGTGGGACGCGAAGTCTAGGCAGGTGCCGGTGCCGGGTCAAGCAGGGCTTGTCAGCTTGAACGCTGGCCAAACCGACGGTTGCGGTTCAGTTTCGCAGCCAGGGATCGCCGTTTCTGTTCATGCATGGCGCCGTACGGTGTCGGTATGTCCGCTGACGCATGGAGCCAGCCATGTCCATCTCGAGCAAGACCGCGGCCGTTTCGGCCCTGACCGTCGCCCTCCTGGGCGTCGCAATTCCCCAGGCACAGGCACGGCCACCCGGCTATTGGCACGGTGGTGGTGATGGCTACGCGCTGTACTGCGAGTCGAACAACTATCGATACCAGCATTGCCGGGTCGATACTCGCGGCGGCGTGCAACTGCTCCGGCAAACTTCGCGTACGCCCTGCCGACAGGGCATCAACTGGGGCTACAACCGTCGCGGCATCTGGGTCGATCGCGGCTGCGCCGCGGAATTCGCCGTCGGCGTGGCCTGGATCGGCCCCGGCCGCCCTGGTGGTCCCGGCCACGGACCCGGTCCGGGCTGGGATCGTCCCGGCCATGTCGTCAGCTGCCGTTCGTATGGCTACCGGGACGCCTATTGCCGAGCCGAAGTGCGGCGGAGCGTTCAGATCGTCCGACAGATCAGCCGGGCGCCATGCCACTACGGTAGAACCTGGGGCTATGACCGCGGCGGCATCTGGGTACGCAATGGCTGTTCGGCCGAGTTCCGGATCGTCTGACCGACCTGCGCGTTAGAGGTCAGCTATGCACACCGACCGCGGCGTCCAGTCGACGCAAGTCAGCAGGTACGGAGCGGTCGTTGCCGAATCCATAGCGAAGCCAGCCACTTCTCGCCGGTTTGCACTGGCAGGCCGGCGTGCAGGGTGCGCGGATCAGGCCGGCCTTCAAGGTCGAGGTTTCGGAACAGGACGGCGCGCCCGCGCCGCGGCTGGATGACGACGTCGAGTTCGGAAAACTCGGTTTCGCCTCCGGCTTGGACATCGGCGAGATAGACGATGACGGTATGGCCGCGCTGACCCGCCTGCAGTCCGACCCCGCTGCTCAAGGCACTCGGTGGCAGATAGTCGCGATGCGGTCGGTATTGTTGCCCGGGACCGTAGTGGATGAGGGTCAGAGGTTCCGCGTGCTCGAGCGCCAGGCCGACCAGGCGGCACATTCTGCGCTGCAGGACCCGTGACCAGAAATCTTCCAGAAACGGGTCGATCTCAGCCGTCGAGGAGTCGCGGTAGTCGGCCTGCGTCGACACCGCGCCATCGGTGGCGATGGTCTGGGCCGGGCGCAACTGCTGGCGACCGATCTCGATCAGGTGCCGGCAGTCCAGAGCGCTGAAGAGATCGTCACAGGTGGCGACATAGGGGTCTTCACTGTGGATCTGCAACGACCGCTCAGGTCCGTCGAGATCGGCCCCGGTCAGCGTGAACTCGTCGGCAGCACTGGCGGGGCCGCCGGCCGCGGCGAGTTCGGTGGCAAGCACACGACTGGGCTCGTCGCCGGCGGCAGACGCCCGTTCGAACAGGCCGGCGGCCGACTGCGTTCGGCCGCGATCGGCCGCGGCCAGTGCCAGCGAGCGGATCGCCGATGGCAGACCGCCGTCGGCCGCCTGCCGTAGCAGTTCAATCGACCGTGCGAGGTCGGCTTCGCTGCCGGACAGCAGCAGATGTGTAGCGAGCAACTGCTGGGCAGGCAGGTCGCCGGCCACGGCGGCGTTCGTCAGTGCGCTCAGACCGGCGCCGGCATCGGCGCGCATGCCGAAGCCGAACAACCGCAGGACGCCGATTTCGCGTTGGGCAGCGACCAGGCCGGCGCGGGCGGCGCGCTCATACCAGCGCAGCGCCTTGTCGATCTGGTTGGACGCGGCGAGGGCATAGGCAAGCTGGAACTGCGCTTCGGGCTGACCGCTGGCGGCCGCTGCTTGAAGCTTGATCAGGTCGGACATCCGTGCAGTGTAGTGGCTGGCCTGGGATCTGTTCAGGACCGGCGCAGTGAAGCACTACAATGGGCTCTGCTTTCGCTTGCTGCCCCCGGCCTTCGCTTTTCAACCTTGGACATGCTCCAGCAGACTCCCCGACCCGTGACCGCAATCGACTACGACCGCTACGACCGCCTGCGTCCGATCGAATGGCGCGGTGACCATCTGCATCTGCTCGACCAGCGCCGTCTCCCGGACCATGTCGAATACCTGCGCTGCGTCAGCGCAGGGCAGGTGGCCGAGGCGATCCACGATCTTGCCGTACGCGGTGCGCCGGCGATCGGCATTGCCGGCGCCTGGGGTCTGGTGCTGGCCGCGCAGCAATTGCAAGGGCAAGGTCGCACCGAGGTCGGCGAACTGGATGCGGCGATCGCGATGCTGGCGTCGGCGCGTCCGACCGCGGTCAACCTGGTCTGGGCATTGCAGCGCATGCGTGCCGCCGCCGAAATCGCAGGCGGCATCGACGCGAGCGGTCTTGCCGACGAGGCCGCCCGGATCGCCGACGAGGATCTGGCGGCGAACCGGCACATGGGCAGGCTCGGCGCTGCGCTGATTGCACCCGGCGCCGGCGTGCTGACCCATTGCAATACCGGCTCCCTGGCGACCGCGGGCTTTGGTACCGCGCTCGGCGTGATCCGCGCTGCCTGGGCGCAGCAGCGGCTGGCCGCGGTCTATGCGACCGAGACCCGCCCATGGCTGCAGGGCGCGCGGCTGACCGCCTGGGAACTGCAGCAGGACGACATCCCGGCGACCTTGATCGTCGATGGCGCCGGTGCCCACCTGATGTCGACCGGCCGCGTACAGTGGCTGATCGTCGGCGCCGATCGAATTGCCGCCAACGGCGACACTGCGAACAAGATCGGCACCAGCCAGTTGGCGATCGCGGCGCGCCACCATGGTGTCCAGGTCATGGTCGTGGCACCGTCGAGCACGGTCGACATGGCGATGGCGAGTGGTGGCGACATCGAGATCGAGTTGCGTGACGACGCCGAGGTCGTACAACTGGCCGGCCAGCGTACGGCCAGCGTCGGCGTTCGGGCCTGGAATCCGGTGTTCGATGTCACCCCCGCCAACCTGATCGATGCCATCGTCACCGAGCGCGGTGTGGTGACGGAACCGGCGCGAACCGGGATGTCGGCGCTTGGGGCAGTGGCCGCATGAGCGACCTCGGCGTTCGCCCGGGACCGGCGCCCACGCGCATCGCGGTCGTGGTGCCGTGCTACAACGAGTCGGCGACGATCGCCCAGGTCGTTGCCGATTTTCGCGCCGCACTGCCGGAAGCGGAGATCTGGGTGTTCGACAACAATTCCTGCGACGGCACGGCGCAGATCGCCGCCGATGCCGGTGCCCGAACCGCGCGGGTCGGACTACAGGGCAAGGGTCATGTCGTCCGACGCATGTTCGCCGACGTCGAAGCCGACGTCTATCTGATGGTCGATGGCGACGGCACCTATGACGCCAGCAGTGCCGCGGCCTTGGTCCGAACCGTGCTCGAGGACGGTGTCGACATGGCGGTCGCGACCCGACAGGCGGTCGATGCCGGCGCCTACCGGCGCGGTCACGCCTGGGGCAATCGTCTGTTGACCGGCTTTCTCGTGCGCCTGTTCGGGCGCCCGTGCCGGGACATTCTGAGCGGCTACCGTGCCTTCAGCCGCCGTTTCGTGAAGTCGTTTCCGGTACTGTCGAAAGGCTTCGAGATCGAGACCGAACTGACCGTGCACGCGTTGGAGTTGAAGATGCCGGTGCAGGAACTGGATACGCCGTATTTCCAGCGTCCGGAAGGTTCGCACAGCAAGCTCAATACCTGGCGCGATGGCGCCCGCATCCTGCGCACGATGTTGCGATTGTTCGCTGCCGAGCGGCCGCTGCTGTTCTACGGCGCACTGGCGGCGGTGCTGGCGTTGACGTCAAGCGGACTCGGTATCCCGGTGGTGCTGGAGTGGCTGGACACAGGCCTGGTGCCGCGCTTTCCGACTGCGATCCTGGCCACCGGTCTGATGATCCTCGCAGCCTTGTCGTTCTTTGCCGGCCTGATCCTGGACACGGTCACGCGCGGTCGGCGTGAGCTGCGAATGCTGGCGTACCTGGGTCAGCGCGGTCCGGGCACGGCATGAGCCGACTGCTGCGGTTTGGGGTCGCCGGCGTGATCGGCTTCCTGGTCGATGCCGGCGTGCTGCTACTGCTGATTGGCTCGGCCGGCCTTGGTCCGTATTCGGCCCGCGTGCCGTCGTTCCTGGTTGCGGCGACCTCGACCTGGCTGGTCAACCGTTACTGGACCTTCGCCGATCGTCGCAATGCCGGCCGAGGCGCCGAATGGGGCCGCTATGTGCTGGCGATGCTCGGCGGTGGCGCGGTCAATTACGCGGTCTATGCCTTGCTCGTCGCGACCGTCGAGCCGGTGCGCACCTGGCCGGTGCTCGGTGTCGCTGCCGGTTCCCTGGCTGGCATGGTGGTCAACTACGCCAGTTCGAACTGGTGGATTTTTCGATCACGGCCGGCCGGCCGCTGAAGATGCCGTCTTGGGTGCCGAAGTCCGCAAACGGCATGTCTCATATGCTAAACTGACGCGTTGATTTATGCGGTCTTGCTTCGCCTGTCCAGCACGATCTGCGACTGGCGGACGGCACCGTCGTTGCTCGCGTTCAGCAAGGAAGCCTGATGGCAGAACACGCTAGAGAAATCATTCGCATCAACATCGAAGATGAGATGCGGCAGAGCTATCTGGATTACGCGATGAGCGTGATCGTGGGGCGCGCGCTGCCGGACGTCCGCGATGGCCTGAAGCCTGTCCATCGGCGCGTGCTGCATGCGATGCGCGAACTGGGCAACGATTACAACAAGGCCTACAAGAAATCCGCCCGCGTCGTCGGTGACGTGATCTGTAAGTATCATCCGCATGGCGATTCCGCGGTCTACGATACGATCGTGCGCATGGCGCAGCCGTGGAGCTTGCGCTACGTCCTGGTCGATGGTCAGGGCAACTTCGGCTCGGTCGACGGCGACGCCCCGGCGGCGATGCGCTACACCGAAATCCGCATGTCCAAGCTCGCGCACGAGCTGATGGCCGACATCGACAAGGAAACCGTCGACTTCGGTCCGAACTACGATGAAACCGAAACCGAACCCCTGGTGTTGCCGACGCGGGTGCCGAACCTGCTGGTCAACGGCTCGGCCGGTATCGCCGTCGGCATGGCGACCAATATCCCGCCGCACAATCTCAATGAGATCATCACGGCGACGCTGGCGCTGATCGACGATCCGCAGATCAGCATCGACGGGCTGATGCAGCATATTCCCGGCCCGGACTTTCCGACCGCGGCGATCATCAACGGCGCCGCCGGCATCCGCAGCGCCTATCACACCGGACGCGGCCGCGTCCTGATCCGTGCCCGCACCGAAATCGAGGTCGACGACAAGACCGGCCGCGAGACCATCATCGTTCACGAGCTGCCGTACCAGGTCAACAAGGCACGCCTGATCGAGCGCATCGCCGAGCTGCATCGGGACAAGAAGATCGAGGGTATCGCGCCCGACGGTCTGCGCGACGAATCCGACAAGGACGGCATGCGCATCGTGATCGAGCTCAAGCGCGGCGAATCGGCCGAAGTGCTGCTCAACAACCTGTACCAGCAGACCTCGCTGCAGACCGTGTTCGGCATCAACATGGTTGCCCTGGTCGACGGTCAGCCACGGCTGCTGTCACTGAAGGAAATGCTGGAGGCGTTCATCCGGCATCGTCGCGAGGTCGTGACCCGGCGCACCGTGTTCGAGCTGCGCAAGGCACGCGCCCGTGCCCACGTACTCGAAGGCCTGACCGTCGCGTTGGCGAACATCGACGAGATGATCGAGGTGATCAAGACCTCGCCGACGCCGGCCGAGGCGCGCGAGCGCCTGCTGTCCCGACGCTGGCAGCCGGGCCTGGTCCGGGCCATGCTGTCGGCAAGCGGCGCGGAAACATCACGTCCGGAAGATCTGCCGCCCGGCGTTGGCCTGTCCGACGACGGCTACCAGCTGTCCGAGGTCCAGGCCAAGGAAATCCTGGACATGCGCCTGCAGCGTCTGACCGGGCTGGAGCAGGAGAAGCTGACCGACGAGTACCGCGAGATCCTGCGCACGATCGCCGGTCTGATCGAAATCCTGACCGACCCCGATCGTCTGCTGACCGTGATCCGCGAGGAACTGGTCAATCTGGTCGAAGAGTATGGCGACGTTCGCCGCACCGAGATCCGCACCTCGCAAGAAGACCTGCAAACCCTGGACCTGATCGCCGAAGAAGACATGGTGGTGACCCTGTCCCACGGCGGCTACGTCAAGAGCCAGCCGGTGACCGCGTATCGCGCCCAGCGGCGCGGCGGGCGGGGCCGAAGCGCCACCGCGATCAAGGATGAGGATTTCGTCGAACGGCTGTGGATCGCCAACACCCACGACACGCTGCTGACGTTCACCAGCCGCGGTCGCGTGTTCTGGCTCGAAGTGTTCCGTATTCCGCAGGCCAGTTCGATCTCGCGCGGCCGGCCGATCATCAACTTCCTGCCGAACTTGGAGCCGGGCGAAAAGATCAATGCGGTATTGCCGGTACGCGACTATCCGGCTGATCGCTTCGCGTTCTTCGCAACCGCAAACGGCGTGGTCAAGAAGACGCCGCTGGCCGACTTCTCACGCCCGCGCAGCACCGGCATCTGGGCGATCTATCTCGACGAGGGCGACAGTCTGGTCGATGTGAATCTGACCAATGGCGACGACGACGTGCTGCTGTTCGGCAGCCATGGCAAGTCGGTGCGTTTTTCCGAGACCGCGGTCCGGGCCATCAGCCGTACTGCGCGCGGCGTTCGCGGTATTTCCCTGCCCGACGGCGAGCGTGTGGTTTCGATGATCGTGCCGGCCGACGGCGGCGACATCCTGACCGCGACGGCGCGCGGCTACGGCAAGCGCACGGCATTGGACGAGTTTCCGCGCAAGGGCCGCGGCACCATGGGCGTGATCGCAATCCAGACCAGCGCCCGCAATGGTGCCCTGGTCAGCGCGGTCCAGGCCAGCGAAGCCCATGAGCTGATGCTGATCTCCGACCAGGGCACCCTTGTGCGCACCCGGGTCAGCGAAGTTTCACAGCTCAGCCGCAACACCCAGGGCGTAACCCTGATCCGCCTTCCCGACGAAGAGTCCCTGGCCGGCATCGTCCGTGTCGATGCCCTCGAAGGCGACGACGACGATCCGACCCTGTCCGACGACGACGGCGCCGACAGCGCATCGGAATCGACAGCGCCAGCAGCGCAACCGGACATCGGCGAAAGCGACGGCGAGCCTCCGGTACAGGATCCGCCGGCCTGATCCAGGCTGCCTTCCGCCCTCGCACGCACGGCGTGTCAGGGCGGAGTGGGGTGGGGGCTGACCACCGGGACGGGGCATTTCGACTTGACTGGGCCGCCAAGAGTGACGCACTAGATACGCTGCTTTCAGATCGCTGCGAGCATGGCCTCGGCGCTGGAAACCTTGAACTCGCCGGGCGCTTCGACGTGCAACTGCTTGACGACGCCGTCTTCGACGTAGATCGCAAAACGTTGCGCGCGTACGCCCATGCCGAAGCCGCTGGCGTCGAGCTCCAGGCCCATCGCCTTGGTGAACTCGGCGTTGCCGTCGGCCAGCATCATGATGTCGTTCGGCGCCTTCTGGCTCTTGGCCCAGGCATCGAGCACGAAGGCATCGTTGACCGCCAGGCACGCGACCTCGACGCCGCGGGCCTTGAACTCGTCGAGTTTTTCGACATAACCGGGCAGGTGCTTGGCCGAACAGGTCGGAGTGAACGCGCCCGGTACTGCGAACAGCACGATCTTCTTGCCCTTGAAGACATCGTCGGTGGTCACGGCCTGAATGCCGTCGAGCAGCATGTTGAAGCTGGCCTGGGGGAGGGTATCGCCGACCTGGATTGTCACGGGGTTCTCCTGTGTGCGGAAAAGGGGTCTCATGATACGCGATCGCCGGGGGCTACAATGTGGCGCTCGTCCTGGAAGTCGCCGAATCGATGCAAACAGCCGAATCCTTGGTGATCGACCTGGCCAGTCTGCTCGGTGGTGTTCTGCTCGCCACGCTTTTGCTCGCGCCAGCGGTCTGGGCGCTGCTGCGCAGCGGTCGCCATCGTGCCGAGCATGAAGGCCGTTCGGCGCGCGAACCGGAATTGGCCACACTTGCGGCCGAACGCCAGGCGCTGCGTGATGAATTGGAACAGACGCGGCAGCAGTCGAACGGTCGCCAGAACGCAATCGAACAATTGCAAACCCGGCTGGAACGACTGGCCGCCGACCGGGCGGCCTTGCTGGTTCGAGCCGAGCGGGTCGAGCATCTGGAACGCGACCTGGTGTCGGCGCGCGACAGCGCTTCGATGGCGCAGCGACGCGTGTCCGAGCTGGAAGCGCGGATCGAAGAGCAGGGACGGTCCGCCGAAGCCAGACTGCAGGAATTGCACGGCGCCCGCGAGCGGATGAAGACCGAGTTCCAGGCCCTGGCCGCCGAGATTCTGGAGGACAAGAGTCGACGCCTCGACGAACGCAGTCAGGAACAGCTGGGGCAATTGCTGAATCCATTGCGCGAACAACTGGGCGAGTTTCGCAAGTCGGTCAGCGATGCCTACGAGAAAGAGAGCGGTGCACGCATCGCCCTGCAGACCGAACTGAAGCAATTGCTGGAACTCAACCACCGGCTCAGCCACGAGGCCAACAGCCTGACCCGTGCGTTGAGCACCGACAGCCGCAGTCAGGGCTATTGGGGTGAGTTGAAGCTGGAGCGTCTGCTGGAAATGGCTGGTCTTGAGCGCGGCCGCGAGTACCTGACCCAGGAAAGTTTCCGCGACGGCGACGGCGATCTGTATCGACCCGACGCCGTGCTCAAACTTCCCGGCGATCGTGACATCGTCATCGATGCCAAGGTTGCACTGACCGACTACCAGCGCGGTTGCGCCAGTGAGGACGGCGACGAGCGCGAACGCTGTTTCGGTCAACACGTAGCCGCGTTGCGGCGCCATGTCATGCAGTTGGGCAGCAAGGACTACAGTCGTCTCGACGGCATCCAGGCGCCGGATCTGGTGTTCATGTTCGTACCGGTCGAAGGCGCCTTTCTGGAGGCCTTGCGCCGCGACAGTGCGCTGTATGGGGACGCCTTCAAGCGCAAGATCATTCCGGTGGGTCCGAGCAATCTATTGGCATCGTTGCGTCTGGTCGCGCAGATCTGGCGCACCGAGGATCAGAACCGCAATGCCCAGCGCATCGCGGAACGGGCCGGGGCGCTGTACGACAAGTTCGCCGGTTTCGTCGACGACCTGATCAAGGTCGGTGATGCCCTCGAGCGGGCGCAGAAAAGTCATCGAGCCGCACTCGGCAAGCTGGCTCAGGGTCGCGGCAATCTCATCCGTCGCGCCGAACAGTTGCGCAGCCTCGGCGTGTCACCGGGCAAACAGCTGCCCGATGAGCTGCTCGGCCTTGCCGCCGTCGGCGACGACGAGTCCTTGCCGCCTGAGGACGACCAGCCTCTGTAGACGCCGTCTCGGCGCGCTGTCGGGTTCTCCGGCTCGGCTTGCGCCGCTCAGAACACGGTTCGCCACGGAAGACGTCGAGCGGCTGCCAATCTCTGGCCCATTTGCCGCCGTCTCGCATCGAACCGATGCTGTGGTTAGACTGCGCGCTGGACTTCGGGAGGGTAGCTTGATGATTCGACGTTGGCTGTTGCTCATAGTGCTGGTTGTGGCCGGCACAGTTTCGGCGCAGGAGGTGGACACGCCCGATCCGGCGCCGACCTCGGAGGCCGTGACCGATGTGCGCGGTCTGGACGATCGAATCAACGACGCCTTTCTGCCGATCTCGAACGCGATCTCCAGCGCGATCTTCTATTCGGTTCGGGTTTCCGGCACTGACGAGGCGCCGGTGATGTTTCCGCTGATCGTCGGCTGGCTGATCCTTGCTGCCTTGGTCTTCACGTTCTACTTCGGTTTCATCAATATCCGCGGATTCGGCCATGGCTACCGGCTGATCCGTGGCGACTATGCCGATAGCAAATGCGCTGGCGAGGTCAGCCATTTTCAGGCACTGTCGTCGGCGGTCTCGGGCACAGTGGGCCTGGGCAACATCGCCGGTGTCGCGGTCGCGATCACCATCGGCGGACCCGGTGCGACGTTCTGGATGGTGCTGGCGGGATTGCTCGGCATGTCAACCAAGTTCGTCGAATGTACCTTGGGCGTGATGTACCGGTTGGAGAAGCCCGATGGCACGATCTCAGGCGGTCCGATGTATTACCTCAGCCGCGGCCTTGGTGCGCACTATCCGAACCTGAAATCCCTGGGCTGGACCCTCGCCATCGTGTTCGCGGTCTGCACGATGCTCGGCGCGATCGGCGCGGGTTCGATGTTCCAGGCAAACCAGGCCTACGCCCAGTTCCTCAACGTCACCGGTGGCGCCGAAAGTCCGTTGGCCGGCAGGGGCTGGTTGTTCGGCCTGGTGCTCGCGGTACTGGCCGGCATTGTCGTGATCGGCGGCATCAGTCGCATCGGTCGGGTCACAGCGAAGCTGGTGCCCGGCATGGCCGCAATCTATGTCCTGGCCTGCCTGTTTGTGATCGGCTCGCACATTGCCGATGTGCCGGCCGCGTTCGGCGCAATCTTCGCTGGCGCTTTCACTGGCGAGGGTGCGGTTGGCGGCATTCTCGGCGCCTTGATCGTCGGCTTCCGCCGTGCCGCATTCTCGAATGAAGCCGGCCTGGGATCGGCGCCGATCGCGCACTCGGCGGTGCGCACGCGTGAGCCGCTCAGCGAAGGTTTCGTCGCCCTGTGGGAGCCCTTCATCGACACGGTCGTCATCTGCACGATGACCGCACTGGTGATCATCATCACTGGCCAGTATCTGGTTGCCGATGGTGCCGACGGTGTCCAGCTGACGTCGAACGCATTCGCGTCGGTGATCGGCTGGTTCCCGTACGTGCTCGCTGTCGCGGTGTTTCTGTTCGCGTTCTCGACCATGATCACCTGGGCCTACTACGGCGCCAAGGCGGCGAGTTTCCTCGCCAACGAGTCGAAGTTCGTGTTGTACGGTTTCAAGGTGTTGTTTCTGGCCATGGCAGTGGTCGGTTGCACGATGAATCTGTCGAGCATCGTCGACATCGCCGACGCCCTGCTGTTCATCATGGCGATCCCCAACCTGAT